>NZ_DIQL01000027.1:8879-60759 GCF_002427225.1 Proteiniphilum sp. UBA5463
ATGAAAGTGGTTGTATAATCAATCTTCTTTTGCTCCAATATTTCGATAAAGTTGTCAATCACATATTTAATCAACTCGGAAATATCCACCATTTCAATTTTCAGCTTGAGATGTCCGGTTTCGGCTTTTCTGAATTCCACGAGCTGTTCTATCAGATTCTGCATCCTTTCTGAATTTGATTTTATTACTTGCAGATATTTTTTTGTATAGCTGTCGATCTCTTTTTCTTTCAATAATTTGTCGCAAGGTCCATAGATAAGTGTCAAAGAGTTGGAAAACTCGTGTGCTATATTGGTGAAAAACTGGAGCTTCCCCTGATGGATTTCTTCTGTTTTTTGCCTTTCCAGTTCTTTCATTCTTATACTGTTGTTAAGACTTATGCGATACAATATCATTTTCCTTATAATTACCAGGAGAGTTAAGAAAGAAACAAAGTAGAGGAAATAAGCTAAATTGCTTTTCCACCATGGAGGAGTCATTTCTATTGGCAAACTGTAGAGAGTCTTGCCCCATATTTTATTAGCATTGCTTGTTTTGACTTTAAGTAGATACTTCCCTCTTGGTAAATTAGTGAATACTATTACATTTGATGTTCCTAAGTTAACCCAGGCATCGTGGAACCCTTCCAGCATATATGCTATTTCACATTTCGATGGAGCAATGTAGTCAATGGGTATGAATCGGAAGCTGAAAGATTTGTGTTCGTGTGATAAAGTAAGAACTTCAAGGCCGCCATTTTGTACTAAATAATCGGCCAGATCAGTCTCTGTATTATCAACATGAAATGCGTCAAGCCAGAGTTCAGGCATATATTCATTTTGAATAATTTCAATAGGGTTGAATTCATTGAATCCGCTGATACCTCCAAAATAAAAGAGAGAAGAATATGGACTTGAATAATATGATCCGTCTGAGAACTCATTGTCCTGTAATCCGTCATTTGTAAAGTATGAAATGATACTGTAGGCGTCTTCATCAGTTCCATCCGGAATAAGTTTTGCCAGTCCATGATTGGTGCTTACCCACAAATTATTATTCTTGTCTTCTAGAATACCGTGAATGGTATTGTTTGGCATCCCGTTTTTTTCACTGAAATTAATTACTTCAGGCTGTCCTCTGTTTCTCCAAGTCAGCTTGTTCAGCCCCATACTTGTGCCGACCCATAAACTTCCTTTATTATCTTTATGAATACATAGTACATCGTCGTTGCCATAGCTGTTAACCGATAATTTGAATATTTGAAAAGTTTCGTCAATGATGTTAAATCTGTTTACGCCTCCTCCTCGTGTACCTATCCATAAGTGGGCACTGTCTTCTTTTATAATTGAATACACTATATTATTGCTCAAAGAGGATATCTCTTCATTAAATACAAATTGTTTGTAATCTGTAACTCGGTAAGGGGTTGTTGACAGATCAATTTTCAATTTGTACATGCCATAACCACTTGTCCCTACCCATAAAATATTATCACTGTCCGGTAAAATGGCATAGATAGATGAAAGGGTTAAGTTATGGGGAATATTTAAACTGCGAATTTTTTTCGTTTTCTTATCATAATAATTTATCCCATTACCATCTGTTCCAATCCAGTACTCATTCTCAAAGCCTTTTGCTATTTTGTAAACAGAGTTGCTCAATAACCCATTTTCCATGCTGAATATGTTGCTGAGTTTTAACTTTCCGGATGCCTGTTCTCTTGTAAAGTTATAAATGCCTGATCCCTTAGTGCCAACCCAAAGAGTCCGGCTTTCGTCTTCAAAAAAAGTCCTCACGGCAGAATTTCCAAAATTGAAGGTGTTTTCTGATGAGTAGGTTATGAATTTTTCATCGGAAGGAACAATCTTAAATACTCCTTTCATATCGGTGGCCACCCATATAATATTTTGCGTGCCTCTGTAAACATTCAATACAGGAGTGTTTTCTATTATCGGAATAATTTCATTTTTAAAATCGTACAGATACAGTCCTTTGTTTGTACCAAAAAAAATTGACCCTTCATAAAATCCGATATCATTGATATAGCCAATATCGCTATTGAAAGGAAGTACCTTTAGTTTATCCTGGCATTTATCATATCCATATATTTTATAGTCCGATGTCTGAATTAATATACCACCTGATTTTTGATTGAATAAATTCTCAACATCACTTAATAAAAACAGGCTTGTATCACACACAATTATACGACCATTATGGGTTTTCAATTTAACTGAAACCAGAGATTTTTCTTTAGTTAATATCCATAGATTGTCATCGCTGTCAAAAATGATTTTTTTTACATTCAGTTTTTTATTGAGATTCAGCGGCTCAAAATATTTTTTTTTAAAGTCGAAATAGTACAGGCCTTGTTGATAAACGTATGCAAAAATTTTACCCTGAGAATTTCGGGCAATTAAATATGAGTGTTCGTTTGTTATTTCACGGCGGCTTAGAGAGTCGACAAAAAAACGTTCAAAAACTTTTTCTCTGATATTAAATCTATTTATACCAATGTCTGTGGCAATCCACAAATAATCCCTTTTTTCCTCAATGATATCTCTTACGATGTTGTTGCTTATACTTCGAATATTTCCAGGAGAAGGTTTATAAACCTGAAAACCTTTTCCATCATACAAATTAAGGCCATCCCAGGTCCCAAACCACATAAGTTGATTCGAATCTTGAAAAACAACATTTATGGAACTGTTCGACAAACCATCTTTGTTCGTCAGAGTTTTAATGTCAAAATAAATTGCATAACCCGATACCGGTAAAATAATAAGTAATATGCAGATAATTTTTTTCATTACGATCTAACATTTATTACGCCTGTGTTTAATTCCGGGACTATGATTTTTCTTGTTGCATGCTTTAAGGATGCAGTTATTTAATTATCATGTTGAGACATCTGTTGCGATTGTTAAAATCTATAAACAAATATTTATTATATTATAGAGGCAAATTTACATCTTTTCTCTTTATGATTTTTAAGATTAGCGATACTATTTAAATTTCGCCTGTTTTTAATATCCTGAAAATAGATTGTACTATGTGAATTATCCAATATAAAAGAGTATATATTTTTAAATTGAAAGATAAGTGTACTATTTTGAAAGATTAGGATACCACTGTTTGTCCGTAATAAATTAATTTTGTTTATATATTATTTAAAACATTTATATCATGGATATTGCAAAACGCTTCAGTGAAAACCCATTGTTACGTCCATCTGACCTGCAACCGGGAATAGAAGGAATGGAAATAACCTGTTTACTCAATCCCGGAGTATTCAGGATGAATGGCAAGACCTGGCTTTTATTGCGTGTAGCAGAACGCCCAAAACAAGTAGAAGGAAAGATAAGCTTTCCAGTCTATAGTGAAAGTGGAAAAATAGAGGTACTTGTTTTCGACAAAGATGATCCTCAGTTAGATGCTTCAGACCCACGGGTGATAAAATACAGGGGACAAAATTATCTTACAACTTTATCCTATTTGCGCCTTGTAGTTAGTGACGATGGTGTGCATTTTCGAGAAGACCCCGCCTATCCGCCAATATTTGGCGAAGACTCTCTCGAATCATTTGGTATAGAAGATTGCCGCGTGGCGACGATGGAAGATGGCTTTTACCTTACCTATACAATGGTATCACCAGTTGCGGTAGGTGTTGGCCTGATTGTTACAAATGATTTTAAGACTTACGATCGTAAGGGTATGATATTTCCCCCACACAATAAAGATTGCGCTATTTTTGAAGAAAAGATAAACGGGAAATATTATGCTCTGCATCGTCCAAGTAGTCCCGAACTGGGAGGAAATTACATCTGGCTGGCCGAATCTCCCGACAGGATTCATTGGGGGAACCACAAGTGCATTGCCGTCACCCGACCTGACAGCTGGGATTCGGCGCGAGTAGGAGCCGGAGGTGCACCTGTTAAAACGCCGGAAGGGTGGCTCGAAATATACCATGGTGCAAATGACGACCACCGGTATTGTTTGGGTGCGTTGCTGCTGGACCTGAACGACCCGTCGAAAGTGCTGGCAAGGAGTGTGGAGCCGATCATGGAACCGGTTGCCGGATACGAAAAAAACGGATTTTTCGGTAATGTTGTCTTCACAAACGGACATTATGTAGAAAATGATACTATTAAAATATTCTACGGTGCGAGTGACGAGGTTATCTGTGGTGCTGAATTTTCAATCAGGGAAATACTGAATTCATTAAAATAGAGATATGTCGAAAAGCATATTGGGAGAATACAAGTTTTTTCGCTCTCAACCACTGAACATAAGGACGCTTCTTGTCACAAACATGTTGTACGCGCTTATATTGCCCATCATAGAGATTTTTGTTGGGGCGTACATAATGCGAAACACTGGCAGTCCTGCTTATGTAGCAATTTACCAGCTTTGTATGTACTGCGGGGTACTGGCTACATCGGTGCTCAACGGGTTAATGTTGAAAAGGTTCAAAGCCTCGTCGCTTTACACTTTCGGCATTTTGTTGTCGGCCGCTGCATTAATGGCAATGATGTTTGTAAACTCAATAGGAATTGTAGAGCTGGGACTGTCAGGATTTGTACTGGGGGCTTCTACAGGTTTTTTCTGGACCAACCGTTACCTGCTAACGCTAAACTCAACAAATGATGAAAACCGGAACTATTTTTTTGGGCTTGAGTCGTTCTTTTTTTCGTTGTGGAGCATAACTGTTCCGTTAATTGTGGGCGCTTTCCTGGTATCGGTAGATGGGTTTGTATTTTTTGGGAGGGTGCTTGATGTGAATAACGGTTATCAATTTATTACCCTGTTCAGCCTGCTTATCGCGATAGCTGCCGGGCTTGTTTTGTCGAAAGGGCACTTCGACAATCCGGTGCAGAAAAGGTTTATCTATACCCGTTTTCATCTGCTTTGGCAAAAACTTTTGACTCTTGCCGGACTAAAAGGGATGGTGCAGGGCTTTTTGGTGACAGCACCGGCCATACTTGTTATGCGCCTTGTCGGTAATGAGGGGTCTTTGGGGTTGATACAAGGTGTGGGCGGATTGCTTACGGCAATCCTGATTTATATATTAGGGCGGATTGCCAAACCCAAACACCGCATGGCAATTTTTGGACTTGGACTGTTTGTCTTTTTTATAGGTACACTGTTTAACGCTATTCTTTTTTCTGCCATTGGTGTTATTTTTTTCGTGTTGTGCAAAGTGTTGTTTCAACCTCTGCACGACTTGGCTTATTTCCCAACTATGATGAAAACCATTGACGCCGTGAAAGCAATTGAAAATAGAAATGAATATGCCTATATCCTCAGTCATGAGGTAGGATTGTTTATTGGCCGCGCTTTCGGAATGAGTTTGTTTATATCACTAGCTTTTTGGGTGTCGGAAGAGTTTGCCTTGAAATATGCGCTGGTAATTGTAGGTGCTATTCAATTGTTATCGCTTCCGCTTGCTAAAAATATCATCAGTGATATAGATAATAAATATAACAAATGATATTAAATATTACTTATTATGAAACCAACATATAAACCTCTTAAACACGAGGATATGAGTAAAAGTGATTTCACTGGAGTTAGATATTTGTACACAATGGCACATTTCAAGCAAGATTGGGCCTGTTCGTCCTGTTTAACACAATTATTAAATACGATATGTTTGCAAGGAAAGAGACTATCAGGAGGGGCTTATTTATTAAAAATAATATTTAACCTCATAATTCTTGGCTGCATTGTTTCGCTATGGTCGTGCAATAAATCTGAAGCATATTATGGAGACCCTGTTGTTCAGGTAAATATTAACAGGGTAGAACTTATGCCCGACATGCCGCAGCCTTACGAACTTCTGGATTGGAAAGAAAAAGCCCGGCAGTTTGACGAGTATGTTTTTGATTTTGATTCCACGTTGCCTGCCGGGCCAATGATTTGGCTTGACAATAATAAGCGCAATTTACCACAGCAAACATTCGGGTTATTTACAGCGGTTCATGACGTGCGGCAGGGAGCAGATGTGAACAACGGCGAATTTCATGAAAGCCTCAACTCCTTAGCAGCAATATTAGGTGCCGGATTGATAGGTATTGACAAAACCAATCAGAACGGATACAACTTTGTGAAAATGATCCAAAACTATTTTAATACAGACAATGGTTGGAATATAATGATGAACAACACAACTCCTGAAGTAGCTCTTTTGGGCGGAGGCTATGGGAGGGACTGGTGGTATGATGTTTTTCCGAACGTGTTGTTTTATAATATCTGTGATGTTTTCCCGGATGTTGATAATGCACAAAACATACAGCGTATGATTGCAGAACAGTTCTGTAAAGCCGATTCGGTGTTAAACGGAAATTACGATTACTCTTACTTTGATTACGCTCAAATGAAGGGTATGATAAACCAGATTCCTCTGCAACAAGATGCTGCAGGAGGTCATGGCTATGTGCTTTATGCGGCATACAAGCAGTTTGGGGATAAGCGCTACCTTGAGCATGCGAAATCTGCCATTGAGGCGTTGGACAATCAAACCGAAAGTCGTTTCTACGAAGTGTTGCTGCCTATTGGCGTTTACACGGCTGCTCGCCTGAATGCCGAGGAGGGAACAGATTACGATGTTGCAAAGATGCTTGACTGGGTTTTCGAGGGGACAAAAAGTGAAAACGGGCGTACCGGATGGGGGATTATTGTGGACAGATGGGGGAAATATGATGTCAGCGGACTGCAAGGGAGCATTACCGATGGTGGTGGTTATGCATTCCTTATGAACAGTATAAAAATGGCTATGCCCCTTGTACCCATGGTAAAGTATGAACCTGAATTCGCTAGGGCTATAGCCAAATGGATGCTGAATAACGTGAATGCATCGCGTCTTTTCTTCCCCGATAAAATACCGGATGCCAATCAATGGCTTCCGGCGATGCAGGGATACACGAATTCCGTTGTTGCTTACGAAGGTTTACGTTACGCGGACGACTTGCAGAGCCCCCGGCTGGAGGGGGTGCACCCCGTTGCCATCGGCGACGGGCCGAAGTGGCACAAAGACAATCCAAAAGAATCCATGTTCAGCCTTTACAGTACGGCACCCGTTGGCATATTTGGGGCTATGATACAAAAAACCAATGTTGAAAAAGTCCTTAAACTTAACTGTAACGTTACAGACTTTTATTCAGATAGAACCTATCCTACTTTTTTGTTATACAATCCGTATAACGAATCTGTGAAAGTGGAGTATACACCCGTGAGAGAGGGAACCGCCCTTTTTGATATTATTTCAAAAACCTACTTGGCCAGATCGGTTGTGGGCAGGGCAGATATAGAGATGCCGGCCGGGCAAGCCTGTGTAATTGTTGAGTTGCCGTCAGGCGGAGAAATTGAAAAAGTGGACAATAAACTTTTGATTGGTGAAGAAATCATATCGTATAAATAACTTAACTTTTGTAAAACATGAAGAAAGCATTATTTTTTGTCATTGTGGTTTGTGCTGCTTTGGGATTGCATGCTCAAACGACTATCAATGTCAGGGGTACTGTTAAAGATGCCCTGACAAATGAAGAACTGATCGGGGTAACCGTACTTGTTGTGGAAACAGGAGCAGGTACTGTTACCGGCGTAAACGGAAACTTTGAATTGGATGTCCCGGTAAATAATACTCTTAGAATATCATACGTAGGATATTCTATCCAGGAAATTGTTATAACAAATCAAACATTTCTGGAGATAAACCTTCAGCCCGAGACTCAATTGATTGATGAGTTAGTTGTTGTTGGATACTCCGTGCAAAAAAAGTCGACTCTTACAGGGGCGGTAGCACCTGTCAACGTTGACGATATGGAGCGACGCCGGGTTGCAGATGTAAGGCAGGCGCTTCAAGGGCAGGTGGCGGGTGTTCAGGTTACTCAAAGTACAGGCGCCCCTGGTGATGAGATAAATATCAGAATCAGGGGAGAGGGTACCATCGGAAACAACAATCCGCTTTATATTGTGGATGGGGTGCCCACCCGGGAATTGGCGTTTATCAATCCTTCCGATATTGAATCGATGACTGTGCTGAAAGACGCTTCTGCTGCTGCTATTTACGGCTCGAGGGCCTCGGCCGGGGTAATTGTAATTACTACAAAAAGCGGGGTAGCGGGAAAAACTAATTTCGACATTAACTTTTTCAGCGGTATACAACAGGCTTCAAATCTTCCCAAGATGCTGAATTCCGTACAGTATATGAATGTTGTGGAAAAGGCGTGGAACAATGCCGGATATTCCGGAACAAATCCTTATACTGCAGATAAGGGGCGGAGTGATTTTGCAAACACCGACTGGTTAGATGAACTTTTTGAACCGGGCTATACTAATAATATTCAGATGACGGCAAGCGGAGGCAGTGATAAACTGCAGTACTTACTCTCCGTGGGATATGTTACACAAGATGGTATTGTTGTATATGATAACGATAAATACAATCGATTCAATTTTCGTACAAATATCAATGCCAATCTGACGGAAAGAATAAAAGTAGGTACCAATATGCAACTTTCTTATGCCATCCAGGATAAACTTTCGTCTAAAGGCGACACTCCCGGAATAATAAGACACGCGCTTTTGCGTCCACCGGTAATTTCCGTATTCAAGTCGCCCAACGATCCCACATATTCAGAAAAAAACCCTTTTACCGATCTGCCTTTTTATATTCATAACAACAGGGATACTGGAGGATGGGAAAGTGATAAGTATGAATGGACACAAAACCCGATTGCTCTAGCTTATTTCACTGACGACACCCGCTCGCATTTTAAAACATTCGGAAACCTTTTCGGAGAGATCGCTTTCTTGCCCGAAAAAGAGCTTAGATTCAGGACCAATGCAGGTGTTGATTTGAACTTTCGTCATGAAAAGGCTTTTTTTGCCAATTTTGGCGATGATGATGGCGGCGGAAGCCAGATAGATCGTGGTTTAGGCCGCCAAAACAGGCCCAATGGATTAAATGAATACAGGGGCGAAGAGCTGACTTTTACCTGGAATAACACATTGAGTTATGATAAAATGTTTGACCTTCACTCACTCAATGCGTTGGTCGGGAGTGAATTTATCACCAATTACGGATCGGGAATAAATGCTTCAAGAAGAAGATATGAGTATGATACCGAGAAGTTCAGATATATTGATTTTGGGAGTACCGAACAGGATTTATGGAATGGGGGCAGTGGATCTGAATGGGCATTGATGTCATACTTTACCTCGTTGACTTATGTATATGATATGAGGTATATGCTCACGGCTAACTTCAGGGCAGATGCTTCTTCGCGGTTTGCAGAAAAAAACCGGTGGGGATACTTCCCTTCTTTGTCAGCCGGCTGGAAATTGTCTGAAGAGCAATTTATGAAAAAACATGACTGGCTTTCCGACTTGAAGCTAAGGGGAAGCATCGGACAGCTGGGAAATCAGGAAATTGCCAATTACGCTTATCTTACGTTGATAAGAAAAGATGGAGACAAATATCTTATCTCCAGGTATGGGAATCCCGATTTAAAGTGGGAAACCACCACTCAGTATAACATAGGTATTGATGCAGGTATCTTTAGAAACAGATTGTATTTTACCGCAGACTATTTTCAGAAATATACTACGGACATACTGTTGCCTATAAGCCTCCCAAGTATAGTTGGTGACGTGCAGCCTACCATAGTTAATGCAGGTGAAGTGAGCAATCGTGGCTGGGAATTTGGTATAATGCTTCGCAATTCCGAAAGTGCATTTAAATATAATATCAATGCCAACTTGTCTACCGTAAAAAACCGGGTGGAAAAGCTGCATCCGAACCTTCCCAGTCTGGTAGGATCAGTTACAAGAACGGAGCCAGGGCAGCCGCTTAATGCCTATTACGGATATGTTTTCGATGGAGTATATCAAAATGCAAACGAAATAAGTACTCACCTGCACGGCACAACCAACCCAACTCCTGTGCCAGGTGATATTCGTTTTAAAGACAGGAATAACGATGGAAGAATTGACGACCACGACAGGGATTTCATCGGCGATCCTAACCCGGGATTGTTGTACGGATTGAACTTTTCAGGTTCGTATAAAAATTTCGACATTGCTATACTCTTTCAAGGTGTCGGAAGTGTGGACAGGTACAACGACTCTAAAAAAATAATTGATTATGATACGCGACCGTTTAATTACACCACAAATATTTTGAAAGCATGGGATGGAGAGGGGTCAACCAACAAAATTCCACGTGTGAGTTTTACCGACAATGGAAGTAGCAGAGTATCGAGTATATTTGTTGAGGATGCTTCCTACTTAAGATTGAAAAATATTGAACTCGGATACTCTTTTACAAACATCAAAAAACTTGGCATGCAAAATATAAGGATCTATATGTCGGGTCAAAATCTATTTACACTGACCGGATATTCAGGACTCGACCCGGAATCTACGGATTTGATTGATATGGGGACCTATCCACAGTCGAGGTCCTTTATTTGCGGAATAAATCTATCTTTTTAAACAACTTAAATCTTTTGGATAATGAAATATTATAGGAATCTGTTTTTATTTATAATAGGGGTGTTTCTGTTGTCAGGATGCGAAGGCTATCTGTCGAAAGACCCTATAGGCCTGCTTACGCCCGATCAGGTTGATATGCAGCCAACGGTTACCACTGTACAATATGCTGTAAGTTCATCGTATCAACTGCTTTCAAGCACGCTGAATATTATAGGTGAATGGGGATGGAGTGACGGAACAGTTACCAGAGGCGATTTTATTCTTCAGGATATAGCTTCCGATGATGTACAGAAAAAATGGAACCCCGATGGAGACCAGGCATGGATGGATGAGTTCAATAACTTTAGTTTTATTGCCTCAAATGGGGGATTTAATGGGCAGTGGACATATAATTATGAAGGAGTTTCGAGAGTAAATACAGCTATCGACTATTTAACCGATGAAGAGATGATGGCTAAGCTTAATTTTAACAAAGCTGAACAAAACAGGCTTTTAGGAGAGGTGTACTTTTTAAGGGCATTTTACTATTTTGATTTGGTGACGAATTTCGGAGGGGTCCCACTGTTGTTGAAGCCGCTAACATCTTTTAATGAGGCTTATGAAGTCGCTGTAAGGGCAACAGCCGATGAGGTGTGGACTCAGATTGATAAGGATTTAAACAATGCAAGGGGACTGTTGCCTGATGCCAAATATTCTCATCAACAAGAAAAATGGCGAGTGTCAAAAGGAGCGGTTATGGCCCTTCAGGCGAAAGTGGCTCTGTTTAATGAAAGATGGCAGGAAGTTATTACTCTTGTAGGTGAACTAGAAGGCAGCGGATATTATAGCTTAAACAGCAATTACTTCGATAGCTTTGATGTGAATAAAAAATTTCAGGAACAAGAAGTGATTTTTTGCTATGATCACGAATCAGCCCAGACCCCAAGAAAAGGTAACGGCCTGTGTGCTCTGCTGGGTTGGGGATTCGTGGCTCCTGAGGTATCGTTTATTGCGGCTTTTGAGGAAAACGACCCAAGACTACTCTACACTGTAGATATTGAATCAAGGAATGTGAATAAAATATTGGGGACTCTCGACGGGGAATTTAAAGGTGATGATGATGCTCCAAGCAGCAGAGTTTACATTCGCTTTGCCGATGTTCTGTTGTGGAAGGCAGAAGCGTTGTTGAAAACCGGTAAATTAAAAGAAGCTATCGGCATTATAAACCTGATTCGTCGTAGAGCCGGAAGCTCGGTTACAGCCGACGGAACTCAGCCACCAGCCGGAACATTGCCCGACAGAAATGTAAATGAGTCAAATATTACTGTTGTCACAAACTGGTTGATTCACGAAAGAAGAGTTGAGCTGGGATTTGAGTCCCATCGTTTTCGGGATCTTAAACGCTGGGGTATTGCAGAAGAAGTGTTAGGAGAGAGAGGGTTTCAGAGTGTGCATTACCTGTATCCCATTCCACAAAGGGAGATAGATAAATCAGGTGGGACTATTGTTCAAAATGAAGGTTATTGACAACTGATTAAGTTCACATAGTGTTTTGTCCCTGAATATATGTGCAAAAAGAGAGGGTAAGATCATATTATGATACATACCCTCTCTTTTTCAAACTTATTAAACTGGTAAATACCAGTTGTCATTTTATTCTGCCACTTTAGGCATCATTACAACTGTTTTTCTGTTGCCCTGGTTCAGCAATTTTGCTGCAAATTCCTGAATATCCTTACTTGTAACAGCATTTACAGTCTCAATATAGTTTGTGTGATTGTCTTCACCATAAAAATATTTTGTATCGAGAATATTTGTCCAATAACTGTTCTCTTTTAGGTTTTCCTTATAGCTTTTATTCATGTACTCTTTTACTTTTGTGAAATCGGTTTTACGTGGACCGTTTAAAGCTATATCATCCAGTATATCCAGGATAATTTGATTCAGGTACTCCATCTTTTCAGGGTCGGTGTCGAACATAATCTGCAGCATGGTTTGTCCTTCGGGATAACGGGAGATTGAGCCTCCTGCATATACACCGTATGTACCACCCTCCTCTTCTCGTACTTTCTCGGTATATACGATATCCAGCACCTGGTCGAACATACTCATCAGAATCTGATTTTTCATATTTCGTTCAGTTACTCCTGAAATAGCGTTAAAGACTGAAGCTTTAGGGTTCTGCATCTCTCTGCGGAAAATGTTTGTTAATTCACCCTTCACGAAGTCCATTGGCACTTTGCTAAATTCATCTTTTGCCGCTTTACCGGGCAGCGATGCCAGATATAATTCAACCACCGGACGAACCTTCTCTTCATCTATGTTACCAACGAAGGTAAATACAAAACTACCCGGATTGGCAAACTGTTCTTTGTACATCTCCATAACACGGTCGTAGCTGATCTCTTTTAAATCTTCAGGTTTTAACCTTTTTGTAAGCTGATTGTTTCCGTATATTGCAGCGGTTACTGAGTCGCTGAAAGCGACCATAGGCTCGGCTTCCTGATTTTTGAGCTGAGTCTCCATGCGCTGAATATACGACTGGAATGCATCTTCATCTTTGCGTGGCGCAGTGAAATAGAGATAGACCAACTGAAGCATGGTCTCAAAATCTTTGATTGAGGAAGAACCGTTGAAATCGCGTTTAATTAGGCTGACATTTGGACGGGCCGATGCAGTTTTGCCGGCTAGCACCTTGGGCAGATCGGTAGCACTGAAATTACCTACACCTCCAAGGGTCATAACATTACTCATCATCCTGCTGTTAATAGGGTCCTGAAGCGCATATCGCGAATATCCCCCCTCACTGGTGCCTGTCATAAGGATCTGATCATCTTTAAAGTCCGTGTTTTTAAGAATCACTTTTATCCCGTTCTGCAATGTCCATACGGTGGCATCCATTGTCTCATCTTTTTCAATTTTGACAATTTTTCCAGGCACCGGAGGCGTTGACACCAACGGTTCATTGATTACCTGTTCGGCATAGGGTTCAATGGTTTCGGCTTTTACAGAATTTAAGACTGCAAGTAGCTCATCGCCAGTAGGGTATATTAACTCGTCTTTTTGAGGACCAGTAACTGAGATCACAATATTTTCGTCCCCTATAAGTTGCTGAATGGTCTGATTAACAGCTTCAACCGGGATATTTGGAGCTACTGCCTGCATGAACTGATACTCATATTCAATACCGGGAATAGGTTCCCCGTCAGTGAATGCACGCACATATTCCTGTGAATATGCAGAGTTATTCTGTTTATCGCGGTTATTGTAGGCATTCTCGTAACTTTTAAGGATATTTGTGCGGACAATCTCATATTCCGATGCAGTAAACCCATGTTTTTTTACTCTTTCGGTTTCGCGGATTATTGCTGCCAGTGCATCCTCAATCTTATCTTCCGCGCTTCCGGCAATTACTGTCCATGCGTCTTTGGTTTTTGCTACAAAGTAATCGCTATCATAAGCATATGCAGTAGTGAAAGGAGCGTCCGGTTTCTGAATGATCTCGGAAAAGCGCTGATTAATCATCGATGATGCTGCATTCAATACATATTGTGTTAAATACCCTGCTTGTGTTCTCTTTAACTCATCGGGCATCGGTTCGTGTTTGTAATATAACATAACCCGGGTATTTCTTGCTTCTTTGTCGGTAGCGATAGCCACAATAGGTTCTTTATTGTCAGGTACGGGGAAATATTCACGTTCAGCTCTATCTGCATCAAGTGTTATGGGAGAAAACAACTCTTTTATCTTTTGTTCCATCTCATCCACATTTACATCACCCACTACAATAATACCTTGCAGGTCCGGGCGATACCATTTGTGGTAATATGCCCTTATCTCTTCAGGTTTAAAATTATTTATAACATCAATGCTGCCTATAGGCATCCGTTTGGCATATTTGCTGTCGGGGTACATCACGGGAAGCAGCTGATCCCACAGGCGCTGCTGTGCTCCTCCGCGGGTACGCCACTCTTCGCGGATAACACCCCGTTCGTTTTCCAGCTCAGCATCTTCCAGTGCAATAGCATTAGACCAGTCATGCAGCACCAGCAGTGCCGAATCAATTAAGTTCTGATTGGTAGTGGGGATGTTAGTCATGAAATAGACTGTTTCATCGAAAGAGGTGTAGGCATTAATATTTGTGCCGAATTTTATTCCGTTGTCCTGCAGATAGTTGAGCATATTTTTCCCGGGGAAGTTTTTTGTTCCGTTAAAAGCCATATGCTCCAGAAAGTGAGCCAGCCCCGCCTGATTGTCTTCTTCCTGCATTGACCCCACCTTTTGTGCTATATAAAAGTCGGCCCTGTTTTCGGGAAGCTTATTATGACGTATGTAATACGTCAGCCCGTTTTCAAGTTTCCCTGTCCTCACTTTGGGGTCAACAGGGAGCGGCTGGTTTTGTTGCGAGAAAGCAACAAGTCCAACCGCAAGAAAAAATAGAGTAAAAATTTTCTTCATAACAGTTTTTTTTAGAAGAGTAGATTTTTTAAAATTAATATTTAACAACTGAACTTTCGCTTCTGTTATATTACAGCTAAAAACATCACTATAATGGCAAAATGTTATTAGACTGTGGTGAGTGCCCTTAAAAAATGCTATATATTTAGCTATATACTCATTTAGTTGACACCAGCGAAAGTTGAAAGAATTACTTATGATCTGATGAAAGATACCTGTTTCCGAAATAGCTTAAAGGTAAACTATATTCTGTCCAAAACTATTTTAACCAGGTCTTCCGTCGATCCTTTGTAATCGGCGTTAGAATTCAGAGCTACGCGATTTGCTATAATGGCACAAACAGTCATTGCCTTATGTCCCATCAATTTACTTAATCCTGCGATAGCGGAACTCTCCATCTCATAGTTGGTTATAGAGTATCCGTTGAAACTGAACGATTCTATCCTGGCATTCAACTCAGGATAGGCAAGAGGGAGGCGTACATGCCTTCCCTGAGGCCCGTAGAATCCTATAGCCGAAATGGTAACACCCCTTATCATATCATAACCTATGCGATCGACCAACTCTTCGTCAGCACTCACCACATAAGGGGAACAGTGATAGGGCGACCAGTTGACATGTCTCTGAAAAGCTTCTTCGAATTCTTCTTCACGAATTTTTGCCGAGTTGGCATAATAATGGATAAGCCCATCGAACCCGATAGATTTTTCAGATACAACATATGATCCCACAGGGCAATGAGGCTGCATGCCTCCCGATGTGCCAACCCGTATCATGGTGAGTTGCTTGAACTCATCTTTAACCTTTCGAGTATTAAAGTCGATATTTGCCAGTGCATCCAACTCTGTAAGCACAATGTCGATATTATCGGTACCGATACCGTGAGATAGTGCAGTAATTCGTTTTCCCTTGTACATTCCTGTGACAGTATGAAATTCACGGCTCTGCACATCACATTCAATAGTGTCGAAAAATGATGCTGTCATTGTCACACGATCAGGATCGCCCATCATCACAATCTTATCTGAAAGCTGTTCGGGTTTTATATGAAGATGAAAAGCACTTCCATCGGAGTTTATTATTAATTCCGATTCAGGTATTATTCTCATAATATTTATTGGTGTTGGTTATATCTATTCTGTTACTTTTTATTGTTTCCTCCGCCTTGGGGCTTCGCTATTGAATCTCTCATATCGGTGTCGGCTTTAATATTTTCCATACGGTAATAATCCATAATACCCAGATTACCGTTTCTGAATGCTTCAGCCATGGCTATTGGTACTTCGGCTTCGGCTTCTATCACCTTGGCACGGGCTTCCTGAGCTTTAGCTTTCATCTCCTGTTCAAGGGCTATTGCCATAGCGCGTCGCTCTTCGGCACGTGCCTGGGCAATATTTTTGTCTGCCTGCGCCTGATCCATCTGAAGAACAGCTCCAATATTTTTACCTATATCAATGTCTGCGATATCAATTGAGAGAATTTCGAACGCTGTTCCTGCATCCAGCCCTTTTTTAAGTACCAGTTTTGATATGGAATCGGGGTTTTCGAGCACCGACTTGTGCGAGACTGCGGATCCTATGGAGGACACAATGCCTTCACCTACACGGGCGAGAATGGTCTCCTCCCCGGCACCACCTACTAACCTTTTAATGTTTGCACGTACTGTTACTCGGGCTTTTGCTATCAACTGGATACCATCGATGGCAACGGCTGTAACCGGCGGAGTATCAATCACTTTTGGATTTACAGACATCTGTACTGCCTGAAGAACGTCACGGCCTGCCAGGTCGATAGCGGTTCCCATCTGAAAAGTAAGATCGATGTTTGCTTTTGAAGCAGATACCAGGGCATGAACCACTTTTTCAACGTGTCCACCGGCAAGGTAGTGTGCTTCAAGATTATCTCTTGTTACATTTTTTAATCCCGCCTTGTGCGCTTCAATCATTGCGTATACGATTGTATGTGGCGGGACCCGTCGCAAACGCATTAAAAACAACTGAACGAGTGAAATGTGTACCCCTGCCGACAATGCATTAATCCACAGGAAAAAAGGGACGTAATGGAAAAAAATCAATAAAAAAATGATTATTACGGCAATTGCAACAATTAAGGGAAACGAAAAATCCATAATTTTTTGTTTTTGGTGTTATTATTTATTGAATTATTTTATAACAAAGTTTCTATAAGCCACATAATCCATTAATTTTCAACAAAATAAACTTAGCTATAACTGTATGGCCTTTTTGCTGATTGTCAGGTGTTTAAATAAACATTTACAAATTATTTTTATTATTCAGATCTGAAATTATCAGACATTCAGCTTGTGACATAATTAATATACTTTCGTATCTGTCTCGATTTCAGCTAAATCATCCGTTATGCTGTATTTTTATATAGCTGTATTATCTCCTTTTTACAATGACATTGTATGTATTCACTTTTACAACCTCAATCTCTGTCTCTTCATCAATTAATTCGCCATTGAAAGATTTTCCTTCTACTTCTACATCGTTAACCATTACCTTTCCAATTGGATTAAGGCGGGAGAGAGATATTCCTGTATCACCAGCATTAATTTTCTGAAGATTTCCGGTATCAACTTTCCCCTCGATATTTGCCTCAAGTGAGATCTTTCGCAACGATTTAGATTTTATAAGCCAGAAAAACGTACCCCCCAGCGCCAGCGAAGCTGCTGCTATGGTTATATTTCCCGCACTGGTCCCCAGGAAAATGTAAGCATAAACAATTCCGCCTATCAGGAAGATAGCTCCTGCTATACCTGCTATGCTGATTCCCGGGAGTAAGAATATCTCAATAAGCATGAAAAGTACACCCAGTGCTATCACGGCAATTACAATGATGAGGTCGAGAGTCATATAAGGGATTACTTTTATTTAAAATTATTTAGTATTTCTTCGTTCCTTGCCTCAATTTTTAGTCTGTTTACCTCTCTGAAGAGTGATTCAGTCTCTTTTTCCAGGTGCAGTATTGTGCTATTCAAATTGTTATTTGATAAACCTCCTTCTGCATACTGATCCCGTTTTTCGGAAAGCTCCTTATTCAAATCGTTAAGTTGTTTCTCCAGGCCCATTGCCTGTGAGTACACAGATCTGGCTTTGCTGTTTTTAAAATCGGAAAGCGAATGATAGGTAGTTCTGTCGTTGATCACGAACTCAAAATCACCTCTCTTTGGTTGATTAGGAACTGTTTCCTGCCGTGCTTTCACACGTAGTGAAGCGTACTCGGCCCCTTTTTTCCAAGTTTCGGCAATAGAGGATATCTTTGCACGGTTTGCAAGTTGTTTTTCGTCTTCACTTTCGAGCAGAATAATCTGTTGATTCGGAATGAACGTGTATACACAAACTGAGTCGGCCGGTTGGAAACGGTCTGACGCAAACCACCCGATCTCCTTCTCTTCGTCAATCACCATCATGTAGTCGTTGAAAGGTGAGTTGAACGGCATATTCAGTTGATTTGGGTTGAGATATGAATCGGCAGTCAGGTTATAACGGGTAATATACAGGTCATAGCCGCCGAACGACTGATGTCCTGTTGATGCAAAATAGATGGTCATCCCGTCGTTCATCACAAAAGGATAGGCCTGGTCTCCTTCCATATTAATATTTTCCGGCAGTTTTTTCTCATTCCCGAATGTGTCGAGTAGTTTGTCCATTGTAAACAGATCGAGTCCTTTTACCTGATCGCCCTGCGAATAATAGACTTTGTCTTTCCGCTCATTCATATACAGTGTTTTATCTGTTTTTGACAAATTGGGAAAAAAATCGTTCAGCGGTACCAGTGAGCCTGAAGATGCGCTCAGGTTATAGGCAGATAGGAGATCTGCTTTTGGAAGCACCAGGCTGTCAATAATCTGTATGTCTTCTGTTCTTTTGACAGCTTTTTTCAGTTTTTCGGCATAAATGCGTTTTTGAGCCAGTTTTTCCAGAGCGTCATTGTTCCTGCGGTTTGCCCGTTGATATTTTTCGAACTCCTTTTCCGCATCTTCAAAACGGTACGTTTTGGAATAGAGTTCGCCAAGGTATATGTATGCTTCGGTGATTTTCTTTTGTGATGCAAAAGTGAGATACTTTTCGGCTTCAATTAATTTGCCTGTTTCATACAGGCAAACTCCCAGCCATTGATTTACTGAAGCGTTATTGGGATTATTGAAGTATTCTGCCCTGAAAACAGGAAGTGCATGGGCAAACCTTCCCTCCAGATACATTTTTTTCGCTTCATCAAGTGTTTGAGCCTGTAAAGCGAAAGCTAATGTGCTAAACAGAAGAGTAAGAAAGATATGTTGTTTCTTCATCATCATTTTTACTGATTTTCAAAGATAGTGAAAAAAATATTCAATCGATTCAAATATTTATGATTTTCTCTTTTTTCACTATCTTTGAGGCCTGAAAAAAATTCCTCTTATGCAAGAAAAAATTATAATACTCGATTTCGGTTCACAAACCACACAGCTTATTGGAAGGCGTGTGAGAGAATTAAAAACTTATTGCGAGATAGTACCATACAATAAATTCCCATTCGGAGATACCTCAGTTAAAGGGGTAATCCTTTCCGGTAGTCCTTTTTCGGTTAATGATGCGAATGCGTTCAAAACCGATTTAAATGAAATACGCGGTAAATATCCGGTGTTGGGTATATGCTATGGAGCTCAGCTTATGGTGGTGTCGTCAGGCGGCGAGGTAGGCAGGATTAATGCCCGCGAGTATGGCCGCGCACACTTGAACGTGAGCGCAGTTGATGATTTGCTTTTAGGCAACATATCACAAAATAGTCAGGTGTGGATGTCTCACGGTGACACAATAGCTCGTATCCCTGATAATTTCAAAGTTATTGCATCTACAGGAGATGTTAAGCCGGCTGCATATAAGATCGATGGAGAACTTACTTGGGGGGTTCAGTTCCACCCCGAAGTATTTCATACAGACGAAGGGACACAAATATTGGATAATTTCCTTTCCATTTGTAAAGTAAATAAAGAGTGGACTCCGGCATCGTTTATCGAAGCTACTGTCAGGGAGCTGAAAGAGGAGCTGGGTGACGACAAGGTAATTCTGGCTCTTTCAGGAGGTGTGGACTCTTCGGTTACCGGGGTATTGTTAAACAGAGCTATCGGAAAAAACCTTACCTGCATTTTCGTAGACCATGGGTTGTTACGCAAAAACGAATTTAAAACTGTTCTGGCAAACTATGAGCATTTAGGACTTAATGTGATTGGTGTGGATGCGAAAAATCGCTTCTACAAAGAGCTGGCCGGTGTTACTGACCCTGAAAGGAAACGTAAGATAATTGGTAAAGGATTTATAGATGTTTTCGAAGAAGAAGCACATAAACTAAAAGATATAAAATGGCTTGCCCAGGGAACCATCTATCCCGATATTATTGAGTCGCTTTCCATTACAGGTGTCACAATTAAAAGCCACCATAACGTAGGCGGGCTTCCTGAAAAGATGCATCTTAAACTGTGTGAGCCTCTGAGGTTGCTGTTCAAGGATGAAGTACGTAAGATAGGGCTGGAATTAGGAATAGATCCTTCCCTTATTAACCGCCATCCTTTTCCGGGACCGGGGTTGGGTATTCGCATACTGGGAGCTATAACGCCCGAAAAGGTGCGGATTGTACAGGATGCTGACGAAATATTTATTTCAAATCTTCGTACTGCAGGACTTTACAACAAAGTATGGCAGGCCGGTGCTATTCTCTTGCCGGTACAATCGGTGGGAGTGATGGGTGATGAACGTACATATGAAAACACCATCGCTTTGCGTGCGGTTACTTCTACCGATGCAATGACTGCTGACTGGTCGCGCTTGC
This sequence comes from Proteiniphilum sp. UBA5463, assembly GCF_002427225.1. NCBI lineage: Bacteria > Pseudomonadati > Bacteroidota > Bacteroidia > Bacteroidales > Dysgonomonadaceae > Proteiniphilum > Proteiniphilum sp. UBA5463. The sequence continues at coordinate 29,622 of NZ_DIQL01000027.1, forward strand.
CTTACGATTTCCTGGCAAAGGTATCAAATGAGATCATCAACAAGGTGAAGGGAGTCAACCGGGTAGTTTACGATATCTCATCAAAACCTCCAGCAACAATTGAGTGGGAGTAGATAGCATGTACTCAAAGCTTCCTGGCAGTTGAACTTGCAAAGATAGCAACAATAGCAATAATAGAGAGAGGGTAGTTAACGTGTGGGCTGTTTCAGTTCTGGATAAGCTATACGGGTGTGATATACCGTTTTCAGTTTATCAACAAAAACATCCTTCACTGTCTGAATATCTCTGAATGTGATGGGAGCTATTCTGAAATATCCTTCATTCATCTGTGAATCAATTATTTTGTCAACCAGGTTGCGAATAGATTGTTCTGTATATTCCGGGAGGCTTCGCGACGATGCCTCCACCGCATCGGCCATCATCATAATTGCTGTCTCTTTGGAAAAAGGATTCGGCCCGGGATATAGAAAATCGGCTTCATTGGCCTCTTTCCCGGGGTTGGCATTTTTCCATGAGATATAAAAATATTTCGGCATGCTTGTTCCGTGATGTGTTTCAATAAAATCGATAATCTGTTGCGGCACGTTGTATTTCTGTGCAATCTTCACCCCATCTTTTACATGATTGATTATGATGCGTGCACTCTCCTCAAAAGGGAGCCCTGCATGAGGGTTCATTCCAGGTGCTTGATTTTCCGTGAAAAAAGCAGGATTCTTTATTTTCCCTATATCGTGATACAAAGCTCCAGTCCTTATAAGAGAGGCATTCGCTCCCAGTTTTGCGGCGGCCGCCATTCCCAGATTTGACACCTGTAATGAGTGCTGGAATGTACCTGGCGCTTTTTCGGAGAGTTCTTTCAACAGAGGTTTATTTATATTTGAAAGTTCTACCAGCGTCACACCTGATATGAATCCGAAAGATTGCTCAACAAGATAGATCAGTGAATAGGAGAACATTATGAAAATAAAGTTTATTGAGAAATATACCAGCATAACCCAGTCGGCCTCCTTTACATTTCCTTCCTGATATAATATCAGCCCAAGATACACCGTAACATAGGTAAGAAGGATAAAAAATGAACTTCTTATAAGCTGAGAACGCTCAGTAAGCTCTTTCAGCATAAAAATAGAGACCATGGCAACTGAAATTTGGATTGCAGTGAACTCGAAAGGAAAAGGCACCATCAGTGAGCTCATGATTACGGTGGTGATACTGGCGAACAAAGCGGTACGTGAATCGATAAAGGTACGTATGAGAATGGTAACTATGGCATATGGAATTATATATACGCTGAATAGTTCAAACCGGACAGTGATACATGTTAGCGCCACAAAGAGCGTTATTAGCAACACCATGAAACTCACATGTTTCCTATTGCGATATTCATGAGGGCGGAAGAATAAAAGGTACATATAAAATGAACCGAACATAAAAAGAATAAGAATAAACTGTCCCAGTATTATCCAGCCATTTTTCGTGGCCCCCCCGCTGCGTTCTTCAGTCACACGTTTCAGTGAAGAGAGTATGTTATATGTGCGTGAGTCAACAATCTCTCCCTGGTCAATAATTCTTTGTCCCTGCTGCACCATGCCGCGGCTGATATCAACCTGCTGAATAAATTCATTTTGCGCTTTCTCTGATGTTGCCGCATCGTAAATTATATTCTCTCTGATATACTCATTTATATCAGCCGTTTTCAGAATGTTTGCATCTATATTTGCAGGGGCATCGCTCAATATCTTTTCATATGCGGTACGTATTGTATAAAGTGATTCTATCGACCTGGCTTGTGCAACATTCTCTTCTTTTATTCGCAGAGTCTTTGTCTTTGACTCATGTATGAGGTCGTAGTCGATTGAGCGCATTATGCCGTTGTTGTATATCTCGTTAAGCTTGTCGCGGATATACAGTTTATATCCGGGAGAGAGAGTGGCAAGTTTGGCATTCAGGTTTACATCAGCATCAAAGTCGGCAATGGCATTTTTCTGTACATCATAATTTATAATGAAGTAGGGTTCGTAAAATTGCAAAATACTGTCCTGCTCTGTCTTTAACTGCTCTGCAGGCTTGTAGATGGGGAAATCAAATGGAGCCGTCAACAGGCCATACTGCCAGGGTCTCCCTTCATTGAACGAATATTTGAAACTACCCTGACGGGGAAAAATATAGGTTATGAAGAGTACAGCGACAATAAATACCAAAGGAACAAAAATTCTTGTTCTGACTCTTATTTTCTTTTTTTTTGATGATGAACTGTTCATGCCTCTTTGTGTTAACGTTGTGAGGTTATTATACAACAACTGAACTACTGAATTGTTTGTATATTATGGACCTTTCTCTGTGGTACTACAAGTTTTTCAGAGTGAAATCAGCTTCATTATTTCACGTGTCGCCCCAGCGTTTCCGAATATATATTCTTTTGCTTTCACACCGGCATTTATCCTCGATGATGAATCAAGAGCCATCTCATCCATCTTTTTGTTGAATTCTGTCTTGTTGCTGATGGAAAATCCACCTCCGTTAGTTATAAGGCCATGAGCTTCAATGAACTTTGAGTATCTTGGCCCGAAGATGACAGGTATGCCATACACCGCCGCTTCGGGCAAATTGTGAATTCCCTCTCCAAATCCGCCTCCTATATAGGCTATCTGGCCGTATCGATAAATGGAAGAGAGTAATCCGAAGCAATCGATTATAAGACATTCACACTGTGTAATATTTTCCTCGGTAGCATTTGAATAACGCAAGTGTGCGCGTTTCAGCTTCTTTTCTATCTCCCTTAGACGTGGCTCGTCAATCTCATGAGGTGCTATAATCAGTTTCAATCCACTGTGAGTGTTAAAGTAATCGATCAGTAGATCTTCGTCCGGGGCCCAGGAACTGCCTGCTACGATGACGATTGACTTTTTATCAGCAAATTTTTCAACTACCGGCAGTTCCTTTGCATTATTCCGCACCTCTATTACTCTGTCGATACGTGTATCACCGGCAAGTGTGACATTTTCAATGCCTTTACCTTTCAGGAGTTTAGCCGATAGTTCGTCCTGAACAAAAAAGTGTGAGTAAAAGCGAAGCATTTTCCCGTAACGTGTCAGTCTGTTCTTAAAAAAGGGCTGACCAGGCCTGAATACTGCAGAGGCCAGATAGACAGGGATCTTCCGAAGAAAGCTTTCGTGAATATAGTTATACCAAAACTCATATTTGATGAAAATGGCGATGAAAGGATTCGCCAGATCCAGAAATCGGCGTACGTTCTTTTTTGTGTCGAACGGCAGATAACACACTATATCGGCCAAAGGATAATCTTTTCTAACTTCATATCCCGACGGAGAAAAAAAGGTAAGCAGAATTTTATACTCAGGATGCTCTTTTGTTATCGCCTCAATAAGGGGGCGGGCTTGTTCAAACTCACCCAATGAGGCTGCATGTAGCCATATGTAACGGGACTCCCGGTCTATCTTCTCTTTCAGTTTGCTGAATGTAGCTTTCTGCCCGCTGACCATCAGACGCGCTTTTTTTTTAAAAAGTGCAGCCAGGCGTATAAAAAACGCCATAAAAAAAATTCCTATATTATACATTCTCCTGAACTGGTATGGTATCAATAGCTTGTTGCAGCCTGGAAAGAGTCTCCTCTTTTCCGATAACTTCGGTTATGTTGAACATGTGAGGGCCTTTCCCTACGCCAACAATTGCCAAGCGGAACGCGTTCATTATGTTCCCGGTATGAAAGCAGTTATTCTTAATCCAATCCATTACTGCCTTTTCCTGATTTTCTGCTGAAAAGTCTGTCATATTTTCAATCAGTCCAATTAGTTGTTTCATCTGGCCGGGAGTCTCTTTTTTCCAACGTTTGCGAATGGTCTTTTCATCGTATGCGGCTGGGGCGACAAAGAAGTATGAGGATTGATCCCAAAGCTCTTTCACAAAATGTACGCGGTCTTTTACAAGTGCCACTACTTTGACCACTTTTTCGGCAGGTGCATTTACCCCTTTTTCCAGTAGGATGGGGGCAAACATACCGGCTAACTCATTGTTGGAGGTGTGGAGTATATACTGATGGTTGTACCACTTGGCTTTTTCAACATCGAATTTTGCTCCGCTTTTACTGCACCGCTCAAATGAAAACGCCTGTACAAGTTCTTCCAGAGAGAATATTTCCTTCTCTGTTCCGGGGTTCCATCCCAAAAAAGCAAGGAAATTAATTACCGCTTCAGGTAGATAACCGCTTTCACGGTAACCCGAAGAGACCTCTCCCGATACAGGATCCCTCCACTCTAACGGGAAAACTGGAAAACCGAGACGGTCTCCATCGCGTTTACTCAGCTTGCCGCTTCCTTCAGGTTTTAACAGGAGGGGGAGATGTGCGAACCGGGGCATGGCCTCTTCCCAGCCAAAGCTCTTGTATAGCCATACGTGCAGCGGTGCAGAGGGCAACCACTCTTCTCCGCGGATTACGTGCGTGATCTCCATCAGGTGATCGTCAACCACGTTCGCAAGATGATATGTTGGCAGTTCGTCCGATGATTTGTATATTACCTTATCATCCACGACTGAAGAGTTGATAGCCACCTTGCCGCGAATCATATCGTCCACAATGATTTCGTTATCAGGCTCAATTTTAATCCGGACAACATATTGCATCCCCGATTTTATAAGTAAATCAGTCTCTTTCTCAGTCAAGGTGAGAGAGTTGCGCATGTTGTTCCTTGTCGATGCATCGTATTGAAAATTGGGAATTTCCGATCTTTTGGCATCCAGCTCTTCAGGTGTATCAAAGGCAATATAGGCTGCTCCTTTCTCAAGTAATAATTTAACATGCTCTTTGTATATTTCCCTGCGTTGCGACTGTTTATAGGGACCGTAACTTCCACCCTTCCGGGGGCTTTCATCAAATTGGAGGCCAAGCCAGTCGAATGTCTCCTGTATATACTCTTCCGCTCCAGGAACAAACCGCGCAGAATCGGTATCTTCAATACGAAGGATGAAATCACCCCCCTGCTGTTTGGCATATAGGTAGTTATACAATGCTGTCCGTACTCCCCCAATATGTAGGGGGCCTGTGGGACTGGGTGCGAAACGGACTCTTCTCTTATGACACATAATTTTACGGTACTTTTTTTTTAAACGGTGCAAAGATAGCAAAAATCGTTAAAATGAACACGATAAACAGAGCGGGAATTCATCTTCCAGAGTCAACCCGCAAGTGCAATATTACTTAAATTGTATGTATAACTCATTTTTTGGTAAACCGAAGCCCTGTTTCCTTTTGGTCCCCTGTTATGTTTATGATCTGTTTTATGTTTAATTTAATTCAAGTTTCGCATGTATAAATTAAAACTGAGTCTCCTCCGATAAGTCTTTTTTCTTGAAAATTTCAAAAGATAATCATTGATTTTCAATAAGTTGAAAACCAATAAAATTGGGTTTTGAGGTTTTCGGAGAAGACTCAAAACTTATTTAGCTAAATATGGAACCTATAAAATGTTTAGAGGAAAACCATTCGATGAAACAGGCATCATCTGATATGCTGTTCGAGCGAGGCGAGTTATTTATCAGATAGCATGTAAATCGATAAATGAGCCACAAAGCATTGTCAGACTAATATTTAGTTGAATACTTGACATGCGAAACTTGAACTTTTAAAATTAAGTGGATGTACAGTTATGAGCATTAAAAAAAATATTACCGGCTTAAGTTAATTTTTTTCGTTAATGAAGAATTTTTTCTACTTTTGGAAAAATTTAAGATCGCTTCATTTTTCATTATTTGGTAACACGTTGCAACCATATTTCTTTTACTGCATCTCAGACAATTTCTCAATCTCTGTTTGAAGAGTTGTTCTGCTGTTTTTATCCGAAAATTGCGGCATATGCCACTACCATTCTTGATGATAAAACTGTGGGAGAAGATATTGCTCAGGAGGTATTCGTATATGTTTGGGAAAAACGGAATGAACTCCATATGGGAGAAGGATTTTACAGTTATCTGTTTCAATCGGCATATTCTAGGTGTATAGATTACATTAAGAAAAACAGTCGATTGGAAAAATATGTTCAGGAGGCGCTTTTGAAATCGGCCATTGAGTATCACTCTTATATTGAGAACGATTGCCAGCCTTTAAAAGAACTTTTCAGTAAAGACTTTGAGGAACAATTGAACGCCCTGCTCAGCCAGCTTCCTGAAGCGCGCAGACGTGCGTTTGAACTGGTATATCGCGATGGATTGAAGATGAATGAAGTAGCAGAGAAATTACAAATGCCCCAACGTACTGTTGAAAGTCATATTTACCTGACAATTAAATACCTTCGAAAACATTTATCCCCATACGATTTTCTTCTTTTGATGCTTATATGTGAAATATTTTGAAGAAAAGTGTAATTATACTCCGTAGTTTTTACCGGTTGTTCGTTTAGCTTGTATATAAGATTATTTCGATGGATTCAGGTTTTTCCTTATTGGTCAAATATTTTTCTCAACAACTGTCGGTTAACGAACGACAAAAACTTGAAGAATGGCGTATCGCTTCAGCTGAAAACAGTCAACTTTTCGCTGAGGTAAGCAAATTAAAGATACTTAAAGAATATACGAAATACAACACAGTAGCTGAGAATTCGTTGGCTCTTTTTCGTGTTCAGAAGAAAATCCGCAGCCGCACATCGCTTTATCGTTTCCGGAATATACTGAAATATGCCGCAGTTGCTGTAATTATTATCTCTCTCTCTCTATTTGCCTGGACACGATTTACTGCAGGGAAGTATACTACTATTGTTGTCGCAGGGAACGAGTCTGTAAAGAAATTAGATCTGGAGGATGGTTCAACTGTTTGGTTGGCTCAGTTTTCAGAACTTCGGATACCCGAGTCGTTTTCATCTGAACATCGTCAGGTTTCATTAAAAGGTAAAGCCTATTTCGATGTTAAAAAGAATCCCGAATCGCCTTTTATGGTAACATCTCCCCATATAAATGTGAAAGTTACCGGAACGTCTTTCGACCTTTTTGTGGACGATGAAGGACGTTGTGTGGAAACCATTCTTGCATCGGGAAAAGTGGTGTTGCAAGATAATCGCAAAAAAGATGTTTTTGAAATGTCACCCGGAGAAAAGGTGGTGTACAATGCCGAAAACAACAGGTACAGCGTTTCGACGGTTGATGTTAATACACTCACCTCATGGCACCTTGATCAAATTAAGTTTGAGAATGCCACATTGCGTGAAATTGTTAACAAGTTGAGCCTTATTTATGATGTAAACATCAATCTGGAATCCAAGAAACTGGCCGATCGGCGTTACCGGTATGTTATTAACCGGGAAGAATCGTTGAAGGAAGTACTTGACATACTTAGCTTTCTTGCTCCAATCGATTATAGTATAGAAGGGAATGAAGTTTTTATTACTGAAAAACGTATCATGAATTAAGTCAATTTGAGAGAATGCTGCTTAGGCATAGATTCAGGTTAACTGATTAGTCTTATTAAAAAACAAACTATGCAGAAAGTAAATTCACTTTCTTTATATAATAAAACAGATAAGTTTACTAAACTTTTTTTAATTAGAAAAACTAAAATGTATGAATGAACATGTAACCCTTGGGATGATGGTACAAACGGCTGTTGTCCAATCTAAATTGTTAAGGACGATAAAATCGTTCTTACTGCTTTTTTTACTGAGTTCGCAAGTGTTTGCGTCTGCATTGGCTTCGCAATCAGTGAATGTAAAGATCACATTAAACAACCCGACTGTGGGAAATGTAGTTGAGGAGCTACATCAACAAACGGGGTATGAATTTTCTTACGATGCTGACATCCTTTCAGAAAAACTGTCCGATGTGTCGGTCAATGTGAAGAATGAACGAATAGAAAATGTTCTGTCACATATTTTCGGTAGATCTGACGTAAGTTTTAAAGTGATTAACAACCGTGTTCTCCTGAAAAATAACAAAAAGGGGAATAATAACATTTCATCGCCTGAAGATAATAAGCAACAACTGGTTACAAGAGTAATCTCGGGAGTTATTAATGATGACAAGGGTGAACCTGTTATCGGCGCAACCATTGTTGAGAAAGGAAATGCTTCCAACGGTACTGTCACTGACATTGATGGAACTTTCGTATTAAATGTTGCTCCTGACGCCATACTTGAGATTTCCTATGTGGGATATGAATCACAAGATATTATTACCGCCGGTAGAAACACATTCAGTATTGTGTTGCATGAAAATACCAAAATATTAAATGAGATAGTGGTCGTGGGATACGGCACACAGAAGAAAGTGAATCTGACGGGTGCGGTACAGATGGTAGATAGTGAGATACTTAACGACCGTCCCCTTGTAAATGCAGCCAAAGGTTTGCAGGGCGCTATTCCTAATTTGAACATAAGCTTTAAGACTGGCGACCCTACTTCTGAAACAAAGTTCAATATCCGTGGAGCTACATCGCTTAATGGCGGATCGGCCCTGGTGCTTGTGGATGGGGTTGAAACAGACCTTAACCTAATTAATCCACAAGACATCGAAAGCGTTTCGGTATTGAAAGATGCCGCATCTGCAGCCGTTTACGGTCCGCGCGGCTCATTCGGTGTGATTTTGGTTACAACCAAACGCGGTAAACTTAATCAAAAATTGCAGATCAATTATAACAACAGTTTTGCTTGGTCATCACCCAGCCGCTTGCCTAAAGGCATGGCTTCAGACAAATGGTTGGAATCCATTAACCAGGCAAACATTAATAACGGTGGGGGAGCCTATTTCTCTGCTGAGCAAATTGAAGCGACTAAAAAGTTCATTGCTGACCCGGTTAACAACCCTTCTGCATTCTTGGATACGACTGGAAAGTTCACTAGCAGAGGACAATGGGGTTATGCCGGTAATACCGATTGGTATAAAGAGTTTTACAATGATGCTGCATTTATGCAGCAGCATAACGCCAGTCTTTCCGGTGGCTCGGAGAAGAGTACCTATTATGGTTCGGTTGGCTATAAAGGACAGGACGGCTTATTCCGTTTTGGACAGGATAAATATAAACGCTTTAATATAGCTTTCAATTTTACCACGCAAGTGAATGATTGGCTACAATTGAACTTCAATACCAAACTGAATAACTCTGATAAAAATGTGCCTACCAATAACTTCGGTATGGGTTCCCCGTATTATGAAGTTTATCGCATGTTTCCGCATATTCCTATTTACTTACCTAACGGAACTGATTTTGCTGCTTTGCAAGGCGATAATTTTAACTACAATATTGCCGGGCGTATGGCTCTTGCCGGGCGTACCACAACTGCTGATAAAGATTTTTGGTACACCGGAGGTTTTAATATTACGCCTATAAAAGGATTGTCAATTAAGGGTGATTATACGCAAAACTATTGGTTCAGTACATATCGCGAGCATAAAAAAACAATCTATCAGGTACAACCCGATGTAAATACTCCACCGGTAGCCGTAAATACACCCAATGGAGTCTGGCAGTACAGAAGCGGTGATGTTTATCGTGCTATGAACTTGTGGGCAGAATATGACTTTAACCTTGCTAAAAGTCATAATTTTAAGTTAATGACCGGATATAACGATGAGCGAAAAGATTACAATAAGTTAGAAATTGAATCACAGGATTTATTTGTAAACGAACTGACCAACGGAGGACTTGCCGATAAGTTTATTAACATTAAAGAGCCGGGAGATTCTTGGGCTGTAAAAGGTATTTTCTATCGTTTAAATTATGATTACATGGGTAAATACCTGCTTGAAGCAAATGGTCGTTACGACGGTTCCTCCAAATATCCCGTAGGTAAACAATGGGGTTTCTTCCCATCGGTTTCGGCAGGTTGGAGAGTGTCGGAAGAAGGTTTCTATGAACCGTTAAGAGCTACATTGGAATACCTGAAATTGAGAGCATCCTATGGTGATTTGGGAAATCAGGTCGTTGACAATAACTTCCAATATCTTGGAACATTAAGCCCCGGAACTTATAACTATGTGATAAACAATGCTATTTTGAAAGGGATCAATCCATCCACATTGGCAAGCACCAATATCACGTGGGAAAGAGTAAATACCATAAACGCGGGACTGGACTTTGCGACACTGAATAATCGTTTGTCGGGTTCATTTGATTATTACGTGCGTCGTACAAGAGACATGGTAGTAAGCAAAGCCTATCCGGCAGTTTTAGGGACGAGTGGTGGTAAAGAGAACTTGGCCGATATGCGTACTAACGGATGGGAGCTTATGTTGACATGGAATGATAAAATATCAGATGTAGGGGGCAGTACACTTACTTATAGTGTTGGTATGGGTATCTCCGATGCATTCTCCGAGATTACCAAATACAACAATCCTACACGTTCGCTCGCTGACCATTACGAAGGGAAGAGACTGGGAGAGATATGGGGATATGTAACTGATGGATTTATCGCCGATGAAGCAGAAGCTACAAAAATGGTAGATACGCAAAGCCATTTCAGCCGAACTTGGTTACCTGGAGATATCCGTTACAAGAATTTGGATAATGATCCAAAAATTAATCCCGGGAAAAATACGGTAGATGAGCCGGGAGATCGTAAAATTATAGGTAACAGTACACCTCGTTATCGTTATAGTATCAATGCCAACGTTGGCTGGAAAGGGCTTGACCTGCGTGCTATGTTTGAAGGTGTTGGTAAGCGCGACGTATGGTTTGGCGAAAGTCAGTTTTGGGGATATAGCGGAATCTGGTGGGCCGCCATTACCGATTACCACGTGGATAATGCCTGGTCCAAGACAAATACCGATGCATATTTCCCTGTTCCTACATTTAGCGGGAGAAGCCGCCAAGTACAAACAAAATACTTGCAAAACGGAGCATATATTCGTCTGCGCGATGTGACATTAAGCTATACGTTGCCAACAAGTATACCCGAAAAACTGAATATATCACAAGTTAGAGTGTTTGCCAGCGGACAAAATTTGTGGGAAGCCACCAAAATGTTTAAATACCTTGAGCCAGATGTATCAGGATTTGACAAAAATGACGGAAGTCCGCAATTTGAAGATCAAGGTAAGGGATATCCGTTTAGCCGCACATTCTCTTTTGGATTTAATGTAACATTTTAAACTATAGATAACAATGAAAAAAAACAAATACATATTATACGTTATGGCAACGTTGGTGATGGGATTCATAAGTTGTGACTTTGATGAACTTCCACCCGATAAAATTGAAAAGGGAAAGTTTTTCAGTACCGCTAATGCCAGTTCGTTGGAGCAATATTGTAACTGGTTTTATGAGAAAATGATTACCGGACACGGTAATCCGCAAGACTATACTATGGGCGGAATGCTCAATTTAGACGCCGATGCCGATCAAATGCTCACTTGGGAGAAAAATGATGTGGCTTTCGGCCATCACGTTGCACCTACCGACAAAAATAATACACCGTGGGATTGGGAAGTGGTACGCGCCTGTAACGATTTTATCCAAAATTATGATAAGTCACCTGAAACAGATGCCATCAAGAAAAAGTATCTGGGTGAAGTGCTTTTCTTCAAGTCGTGGGAGTATTTCAATAAGGTGAGAACGTATGGAGACGTGCCATGGTATGAAACTGTACTTTTACCGGGTAGCGAAGAGTTATACAAAGCCCGTGATTCACGTACGCTTGTTATGGATAATGTTTTACGTGATATTGATTTGGCAATAAGTTACCTGCCTGGGAAAACCAAAGTGAGCCGTGTAAGTAAAGATGCTGCTATTGCTTTAAAAGCTCGCATTTGTTTATTCGAAGGCTCTTATCGTCGTTATCACGGTATTGAAGGCGATGTTAAATTTTTGGAAGCAGCTTATGCTGCCGCCGGTGAATTAATGAAGCCTGAGTACGGTTATAAATTATTTGAGGGTAGTAAACCTTCAAAATCCTATTACGAATTGTTTATTCAATCTAACTACAACAATAATAAAGAAGTTATTTTGTCAAAAGAATACGATCCGGCAATTGGAAAAGGAAACAATGTTTCAAGGCAAATGTCGCGTGGAGAAACCCCTATTGGTATGAGCCGCGAATGCATGGAAAACTATTTGTCAATTGACGGGAAACCCTATGCTTCTTCACCCTTACACTCTGTAGGTGAGGGAATGATTAAAGAGTTGAATAACCGTGACCCTCGATTATTGCAAACGGTAGCTACTCCAGAGCCGGGAGAATTTACGTATTTATTGAAAGGGAATCGACCGGCAATTCAAAAGATTGTTGCTACAAAGGGTAATAGTGGCGCTTGTTCTACAGGATATTCTATAATAAAATATTACAACGAAGCTGAAGACGTTTCCGAGCACCATAAAGGAACAGTAGATGCTCCTGTCTTCCGTTTTGCCGAGATTTTGTTGATAAGAGCTGAAGCCGGAGCAGAGCTGGGTAAAGATCCAGAGTTGGATAAAACCGTAAACGCTTTGCGAGCACGCGTTGGCTTTAATGTGAAACTGACATCATCGCCCGATGCCGACCCCCGTTTGGTGGAGCAATACCCGATGATTAAAGGCAGTAATGCAAATTTGATTCGTGAAATCCGTCGTGAAAGAGGCGTTGAATTGTTTGGAGAAGGCGTTCGTCGTTACGATTTGATGCGCTGGGCAGCCGGACATCTCTTAGCCAATAAGCGTCACGGAATGATTATTGATCCGACTCTATACACGGCAGAAGAAGTAGAGGAATTGAAAAAAGGCTTTGATGTTACGGATGTTACAAAACCGATAGACATTTACAGTGCTCGTGTAACCACTGCCCCTATGTTTGTTGCTCCTAAAAACTATCTGTTTGCAATTCCTATCAATGAAATTGCTTTGAACCCGGCATTAGCTCCAAATAATCCCGGTTGGGAATAATTGGTTCCGGATGTAACTAAATGAAGGAGGGTGAAACGCATTATGCATTTCACCCTCTCGATTTTTGGACCAACTCGATGTTGTTTATGTTGTGTTTGTTTTACTGTTCAGCTCCGGACCATATGGCCTTCTGCTACCATATGCTTTCTCTTAAATATAACCGGGACTCATTGCCCATGTTAAAGAGAAGATCTATGATGCTGAGATTGGGGATAAAACCATTTTTTTTAGCAAATACCTGGTAATAACGGGGAGCTATGAAGTCCGAAGGTTTTTTGGGATGTATTGCCTCGCGGAAATCGAAGATGTCCTGTGATTGGGCCTTTGCATATTCTGTGGTATAGTTCACTGTTGTATCAATGCCGGTGAGGCGGCAGACAAGCTCTCGCAACTGCTCGTTGAAATCGTGCAGGAATCTATGTTTCCCCCCCTCGTAAAAAGGGCGGAAATCATCTTCGTAATATTGAAAAAAAGGTGTTGAGTTATAAGCCGAAATAATGGCATTCCAGTGCAGATGCCGCCAATTGCCATGCTCGGCAATGCGGATATCTTTCATTTTGCATTTTGCCGTTTCCGGCTTTTCAATTGGTATACTAAGTGATAGTGCCCCATTGGCTCCGGCTATGGTGCATCGGTTTCGGTACGACTGTTTTTGATAATTGTCCTGAATCTCTATTAAAGCACCACTGCTCTGAAACAGTGCGGCATAATACTGTACAGGTGCAAGATAAAGAGATGGCAGAAGAATTATTCCCGCGTGATGCCTATCTGTCATGCCGGTATTTTCGCACTTCGAAACAGCCTCTTCCATCTTATCTTACCTTCAAACCACCCCTTGTCTTTTTCCAGCGACAGCCATATAAGGAAGGGTTGTCCCACTATATGGTCTTCGGGTACAAATCCCCACACGCGTGAATCGGCGGAGTTATGGCGGTTGTCACCCATCATAAAGTAGTAGTCGAACCTGAATGTGTACGAATCTGCCTCGTTACCGTTGATATAAACTTTTCCGTTGCGAAAGGCAAAATCATTGCCTTCATAGTTTTTAATACATCTTTCATAGACTGCAACTTTTAATTGTACGTTGGTATCGAAGCTGATGGTAGCTCCTTTTTTGGGAATCCATAGCGGCCCGAATGTGTCGCGGGTCCACCCGGTATCGTAATTGAGAGGATAGTAGTAGTTCAATCCCGGTTGTTCACTCTCTTTGATAACATCCCAGACGAATGGTTTTGCCTTCATCTTATCAACCATTTCACCGGTCATAGGGATGCTGAAATAGACTCTTCCGTTATTACCATTGCGTGGATACAAACCAAACCATGCCATGCTCAGGCTGTCTGCACCATCCAGATCTTGTGTGCGGGTAACTACCTGTCCGTAGTTGTCCTGTGTGAAATAATCGGCCTTGTTAATACCCAGGTCACTGAAAACATCGTCAGCAATAACTGTTCCGTCTGTGTGTATTATATAGTTGTGTTGAGCGAGTCGTGGGTTGGGTAGGAATGAACTATCAATAAAAACGGAGTCGTTTCTCAGTTCTATGGTTTCTCCGGGGAGACCTATACAGCGCTTCACGTAATTCTCACGCCTGTCCACAGGGCGATAGACTATCTCTCCGTAGGTGCGCCTGTCTGACCGTACTCCGGCACTGCCGTTGGAATTGTGTTTGGCGAGCGTGTAGAAATCAACTCCCTGCTGGTTAAGAGCGACAGTGTCGCCGGTAGGAAAGTTGAATACTACGATATCGTTTCTTTTAACCTTTCCGAAACCCTTTAGCCGGTTGTATTTCCACTGAGGCTTTTCGATGTACGATTTGCCGCCTACTATCGGCATGGTGTGCTGTGCCAGCGGGAACGACAAAGGCGTTATGGGCGCCCGCGCTCCGTAACTGAGCTTGCTCACTGCCAGGAAGTCGCCAACCAGCAACGATTTTTCAAGTGATGATGTGGGTATCTGATAGTTTTGAAAGAAAAATGTGTTGATGAAATATACTGCAATCAGTGCAAACAGAATAGCATCGACCCATTCCATGGTTTTGCGGAATGTTTTATTCTTAGATTTCTTCCAGAAAGACCAAGGTATGAATTTGGTGATATATATATCAAATACAAGAAAAATAAAAAGCAATATCGCCGGGGTATGTGCCCATATCGAGAATAGTATTGTTATCACAACCCATACGACAAGCCAGAACCATTGCCGGCGTGTAGCATTAGAAAATCTCTCTTTTAATGTCATATTTGTAAATTGATAATTATGTTTAAAAAGTTCCCAGCAAATTTTTCATACCAAGGAATCCTTTTTTATCTTTTGTGAACTCTGCAGCAAGTACAGCACCAAGGGCAAATCCCTTGCGGCTTTTGGCATCATGAGTGATGCGTATGGAGTCGGCGTCAGATTCATAAATAACTGTGTGGATGCCCGGTATCTCTCCTTCACGAAATGCCTTTATCTGCAACTCTTCGTGAGAAACGGGTTCATCCAGTACCCATCTCTCTTTTCTGCCGATATACGCCATGATGCCGTCGGCAAGGGTGATAGCTGTTCCACTTGGCGCATCAAGCTTGTGTATGTGATGAGTCTCCTCAATGCGCACATCGTAATCGGGATATCGGTTCATCAGCTTAGCCAGATAGTTGTTGAGAGCAAAGAATAGATTAACCCCCAGGCTGAAGTTGGATGCATAAAAAAATGTTTTTCCGTTTTTGTCACACTCCTCTTTTATCTCGCTTAGGTGTTCAAGCCAACCGGTGGTTCCCGATACTACCGGTACGTTGGCTGCAAAAGCCTGTTTGTAGTTTTGCAGGGCGCTTTCGGGTGAAGAGAATTCGATTGCAACATCGGCACTTTTAAACTCCGGAGTGCTGAACTTATGCTCTTCATTAATGTCTATTATGCAGACAATATCATGACCTCTGTCCCGGGCAATTTTCTCTATTTCATGCCCCATCTTTCCGTAACCGATAAGTGCTATCTTCATATAATCTTCTTTTTAGATGAGCAAAAATACAAAATTAATGTATATATCTTACCCTTGGCAACGATAGATTTATTTTATCTTCTCTAAGTTGCATGTAATTAGCGTATTGACATTGGTTACGGCCGGTCCCCCATGACTCCGGAATGAATTGCCAGCTGTCTTGTTGCTGTGCGGCTGATCTTTCCATTTCCCGTTTGCGGAATGGCAGTTACGGCGTAGATGTGTAAAGGCTGCAAATAGCGCGGAAGAAGCTGCTCTATTGCTTTCCTGACAGAAACAGGAGAGACGGGCTGTTCCACAAGCAATACAATTGCTTCACCCAGCCTTGGGTCCGGTATCGATGTGATCGCAAAGTTGCCTGTTATATGAGAGCTTAATACCTGCTCAATTTCCTCTATCTGTACTTTGATGCCTCCCGTATTGATTATATTGTCTTTCCTTCCTGTAATGCGGAAGCTTCCATCTTGACGAAGTTCAGCCACATCGTTTGTTTTTAATGGGCCATCGGTAACCAATGGGGCATCTACTATTAGCGTATTGTCATCTGATAATGTAAGTGAAACTGTTGGGAAGGGGGTATAATAAGAGCTGGCTTCGGTCCCGTTTATTCTGCGCAGAGCTATATGGGAAAGAGTTTCGGTCATTCCGTAGGTCGAGTAGATAGCATTCGGAAAATCTTTCAGCGCTTTTTCAATTTTCTCATTAATTGCCCCTCCTCCTATTATCAGATGTTTTATTTTAGATAACCGTTCTCTCTCTTTATCCCGCTTAAGGGAGTTATATACCTGTAACGGCACCATTGCAGCAAAGTCGAACGTGATATCTGTACCGAGAAGCGGATGGCCTGATGGCTTCACAAGATAGAGGTCCAGCCCTGCATATAGGGCACGTACTACCATCATCTTTCCTGCAATATAATCTAACGGAAGGCAAAGCAGCACCTTGTCATTTCTTTTCAGTTCGAAGAAGTCGCATGTGATCTTTGCGCTTTGCAGCATCTGTTCTTTGCGCACGATAATCTCTTTAGGCACACCTGTAGATCCGGAAGTGTTCAGCCGCATTGTTGGAGTCCCGGAGAACCAATCCTTCAAAAACATATACAGTTGGTGATGAAAAGTAGATTCACCGGTGAAACCGGTTTTCCGGCCTTCTTTAAAATCTTCTTTAGTATAAGCTATTCCGCCGATAATAATTTTGTCCATATCATGAAAAGTATTCGAACACATCCGGCATCCCTCCTTTCGGGTTGAACCACAACATGTCTCCCCTAATTTCCAAGGGCATCGGTATATTGTTTATATACAGCATTCCTGTTCCTAATCCCTGCGGCAGTGAGTTGTTGAATGTTGAACACCACTGGGCAATACTGTTCAGTCCCACGTTCGATTCAAGCGCAGATGTTATCCACCACGCAATGTCCATTTCGCCGGCAAGCTCCATCCATTCGGCACATCCGGCAATTCCTCCATGTAATGATGGCTTAAGTATAATATATTGGGGACGGATTGTCTCAAGCAGCTTTCTCTTTTCAGCAGGATCGTTAACTCCTATCAGCTCTTCATCCAAAGCTATGGGTAGCGGTGAGGATTCACATAACCCGGCCATCTCATGCCACTGTCCTGCTCTAACAGGCTGTTCTATGGAGTGTATACCAAGCCCGGCAAGCTGATGAAGCTTCTCCTTAACATCCCCTGGTGAGAAGTTCCCGTTAGCATCTACGCGCAATGTCACTTCACGTTCACTATAACGGCTGCGTATAAAACGAAGCAGGGCTAGCTCGCGGTCAAAACCAATAGCGCCGATCTTGAGTTTTACACAGTTAAATCCCCTTGCCAGTACCGATTCTATCTGTTTTAACATATCGGCATACTCACCCATCCAGATAAGCCCGTTTATAGTTATGCCCTCTTCACCACGGCTGAACGGGCTATCCCATAGCTGCCATCTACGTTCCCTATAGTGCCGCATAGCTGTTTCCAGCCCGAAAAGGATTGACGGGTAATTACGGAGTAATTCCGTATCAACCCTCTGTCTCTCTTCCGTTATCTTACAAAAAGTGGCCAGCCTTTCGGCGTAATGGGCATCATAATCACAGCTAAGATCGTGGAGCGGCGCACATTCTCCTACTCCGTAATGATGTTTCTCCTCCTCGTTTCGGAAAACCACATACCATACACTGTGTTCGGTATAAACACCTCTTGATGTGCCTGCCGGCTGTTTGAACAGGAGTGTATGTGGTATGATCTCTATCCGGAACATATTCTATCAGATTAAGGAAATTTGGGGAATTGTGTAAAATCCGGTTTACGTTTTTCAAGAAATGCCTGCTTGCCTTCCTGTGCCTCATCAGTGAGATAATAAAGCATGGTTGCATCACCTGCCAGCTCCTGTATACCGGCCTGACCGTCCAGTTCGGCATTAAGACCCGCCTTTATCATGCGGAGCGCTAGCGGGCTGTGCTGCATCATGGCTTCTGCCCATTCAACCACCTCATCCTCTAATCTTTCGTATGGAACCACCTTGTTTACAAGTCCCATTTCAAGCGCCTCTTGTGCACTGTACTGGCGGCAGAGGAACCATATCTCGCGGGCTTTTTTCTGCCCTACGATACGGGCAAGGTATGACGACCCGAAGCCGGCATCGAAGCTGCCCACACGGGGACCTGTCTGTCCGAAGACAGCATTATCAGATGCTACAGACAGGTCGCAGACCACATGCAACACATGTCCTCCTCCGATGGCATATCCGTTCACCATTGCAATAACAGGTTTCGGGAGCGATCTGATCTGTTTTTGAACATCCAGCACGTTAAGGCGTGGAACGCCATCCTTGCCTATGTATCCACCCTTACCCTTTACATTCTGATCACCTCCCGAGCAAAAAGCCTTGTCTCCAGCCCCGGTAATAACTATTACGCATATATCGGCTTCTTCACGGCATATACGCAAGGCATCGCTCATCTCTCCGGTGGTATTGGGAGTAAAGGCGTTACGATACCGCGGCCGGTTTATCGTAATCCGTGCTATCCCGTTATAAAAATCAAAAAGAATATCTTCATACTCTTTAATAGTCTTCCATTCTCTGTTTGTCATTGATCTGTTTTTATTAAAATTAGTTTTTCCTGCTCTTGATAATTCAAGTAAAAAAAACAGTTGTTATCTTGTAAAGGCATAATACAAATAAATTATCTTTCTGCACATCTTTTATCGAAAACATTTAAGACAAGTTCATTCTCAGTGTCCACTTATCGGGAACGTTGTTTTTTTGTTTTTTGTTGATGATAATAAGATTTTATCTGTTCTGCGTTTTTTTCAATGGATGTAAAGACTTCAAGCAGAACAGGTTTCTCGCTCTCCATGCCGATGAATTGCGGCAGATGCCGTTGCAGCTCCTCTGCATTACGGGCGGAAAGATAGATAAATCCCTGCTGTTGTGCCCAGCTTCCGGCCTCGGTTGCATGTGCTGCCGTAATGTATTCATTCAACACTTCCGATCTGTTCAATCCCGGAAGAATGTGAAATATCTCACCTCCGCCGTTATTATTCAGCATTATACGCAGGTTGCTATCCTTATAATTATTCCAAAGGCCATTTATGTCGTAGAAGAAACTCAGGTCGCCAATCAGCAGAAAGGTGAGCCTGCCCGAAGAAGCAGCATACCCAACCGCTGTTGAGAGCGACCCGTCTATTCCATTAGTCCCCCTGTTACAATAAAGGCGTGTGGAAGGCGGAACATCGAACAATTGCGCCAGTCGCACGCTATTGCTGTTCCCTAATTGGAGGGAGGCATCTTCCGGCAGCTTCTGCATAAAAGCTCCTACCGCGTAAAGATCGGAAAATGCGGCCTCCGGCCTGGTGACTGATGCACAATGTCTTTCCCATATGTCACGGAAACCCTTCGCCTCCGTATTGGGCGGAATCTCTGCCAAATAGTTAAGAAATGTTTCATCATCGCTCCTGACAATGTCAGTAACTCGTTGAAAAGTGTCTGTAACCTCTCCTGAAGGTGAAATATGCCAGTGTTCGCTGATATCTGCCGAACGGATGAAATGCTTCAGACGTTTGGAAACAATATGTCCTCCCAGTGTTATCACCAAATCGGGTGTTAGCTCTTCCAGTTCTTTTCCAGAAGCCGTATAAAGTACTATGTCGAAAGGAGAAGTCTCCTTTACGGGGATGTTTGAGAGCTGTTCCGACAGCACTACTACTCCCGATATCTCGCGGAGTTTATACAGGATGTTGGCCAAGCCGTTCTCAGGAGGCAGCTGCCCGGCTATAATCATACGTTTCCGATAGCCGGCAAATCGCCGGTCATAACCGTCTTCCCTGTTTATTATGTATCCCGGTACAGACTGGCGTATTACACGTACAGAGGGAAGGGTTTCCCTGTTGAAGCCAAACAAGGGTTCGTCCAAAGGAATATTTATATGTGTAGGGCCTTGAACAACTGAGCTCAAGGCAAGTATTGCTTCATTGATAAGCCGGTTACAATACCATTCTTCTTCATCATCTGCTATCTGAGGCAGTTGAACCGAACAGCGTGTTATCTCCTTGAATATATTGGCTTGCGGGACAGTTTGCCCATCCATCTGTCCGATCCATGCAGCGGGACGGTCTGCGGTGATTACCAAAAGCGGCAGTTGCTGATAAAAGGCTTCTGCTACGGCCGGACCCAGATTCAGGGCAGCAGTACCTGAAGTACAGCATACTGCCACAGGTTTGCCCGAAGCTTGTATTACACCCAATGCAAAAAAACCGGCACTCCGTTCATCTACTACACTGTAGCAAGTGAAAAACTTATCTGTAGCGAAAGAATGGATGAGAGGAGAGTTTCGCGATCCAGGAGACAATACAATATCGGTAATGCCATGCGCTTTGAGCAGCGCCACTAATTGTAAAACATTCTTTTTTTCTGAGTACATACCCGCGACTTATTCAAGTATATCTAACATAGTCTTTAGCTTATGCTCTGTCTCTTCCCATTCGTCATCCAAAGAAGAAGTGGCGAGCAAGCCTCCGCCGGCAAACAAAGTAAGCGATTTTTTTTCAATTTGCATACATCTGAGGTTTACATAGATTCCGGTTTCTCCATTCGTATCCAGCATACCAAGGAATCCAGAATAGTAACGGCGGTCGTAACCCTCATTATCTTGAATAAACTGGCAGGCTTCATTTTTAGGAAGCCCCGATACTGCAGGAGTCGGATGGAACGCATTTAACAAAGTTCCGGCCTTCGATTTGTCAGGAATACAGAAGCTTAAATCTGTGCGCAGATGAGCCAGGTTGCCCGCTTTAACTGTGTATGGGCCGTTTATCCCCGGTGTTATGTTAAAACAAGAGAGCTGCTTTATAAGGTAGGAAGTTACAAGGTGCTGCTCCCTGAGATTTTTGTCGTCCCACAACACATCGCTGTTGCCGGAATAGTGGGTTCCCGCCAGGGCGACGGTTTGCCACCTTTCTTTTGCTCCAGACAGGAGTACTTCTGGTGAACTCCCCAGCCATGTGCCGCTTTCAGGTGTATGGAAAAGATACACATACGATTGGGGATATTTTTCTACTGCTTTGAAGAATGTGCGCCCTGGCGAAAATGCTTCTTCACTGTCAATTGTCTTTCTCCTCGACAGTACCAGCTTTTTCATTTTGCCGTTTAACAGTGGTTTTTTGAATAGTTCGAACAAGATACTATACTTTACCTTGTCAGTACTCTCATACACCTGCGGTTTGGTTTTCCGTTGCTGATTCTCCGGAATAACAATATTCATTTCCGGGAGGCTGGTGCAATCAGGCCGTATCACTATAACGGGTAATTCTGCAGTTACCCGGAAAGGAGCGATTACAAATCCATGCTGCCCGTTCAGGTCATCAACATTCCCAAAAAGAGAAGGCGCCCCGTTTGTTTGCATAATAAACCGGGGGGCGGTTTCTTCTGGCAGCCTGAATATTGCAAAACATCTGTCTTGCTCTATAAGTGCATCCAGGGTGTGATATGCATTCTGATCTCTCATCTTTTTCTCAATACGCTGTTAACTACTCTGATGGAAGAGATTAATTTGTTGGTAGATGTGAAAACATCCACATTCCATATATGCGAGGAGCGGCCTTTATGAATGATTGTTCCAATGGCTCGTACCGTATCTCCTTCGTGTGCGGAAGATATGTGATTGCCACTGAGCTGCATGCCTGCAACAATTTCGTCAGGTTCGCAAATAATCATCGAGCCGAGTCCGGCTACCGTTTCAGCAAGCGCCAACGTAGCGCCGCCATGTAATATTCCAAAAGGCTGGCGTGTTCGTTTGTCTACCGGCATCACAGCTTCAACACGTCCTTCCGAAGCGTAGGTATATTGAATTCCAAGATTGCCCATAAGCGTATCGCGGTTACCTGCGTTCAGCTCGTCAAGCGAAATATCTGCCGGACGGGTACTGGCAATGAGAAGTTTCTGTACCGCGGTAGCTACTCCGTTATTATCATTGTCCCCGGTTATATAGTCGGCACAGGCTTTGATCGAATCCCGCGCATTACCCATGGCAACCCCAAAGCCTGCAAGCTGAAGCATTGAAAAATCTCTCCTGCCATCACCTATTGCCATTACTTCTTTTGCATCTATTCCAAGCTTTTCTATCAATACACCCAAGGTATTTCCCTTGTCAATAAACTCCGGTACTACTTCAAGGAAGAACGATTCGGACCGGTATACATCAAGGACGCCTGCCAGACGCTTTCTCCAGTAATCTTTCAGAGCAACTAGGGCTGTTTCGTCATCACTTGACAAAACACACTTGCAGGGTGAAAAATCCACTACTGAAGAAAGGTTTTTTACCGGAACAATTTCCAGGCCATTAAGTGCTGCTTCGTCCTGAATATGCTTGTCGCCCGGTTTAGTCGTTATAAGCTGGTTGTTATGATAGGTAAAGATACCAAAACCGTTCTTCTGAGCTTTCTTTTCCAGATAAGGAATCATTGACGGGTCTATTCTTTTTTCGAATATAACCTTGTCGTTACCAACATCAATAATCTGGCCACCATTATAAGAAAGTATGTATCCGCCCCATTTCTTAAGTTCAAGTTTTTCAATCAGATGGCGCAGGCCATAGGCAGGGCGCCCCGAAGCCAATACAATGCGCAGCCCCATGTGTTGAACTTTTAAAAGAGCTGTCAAAGTCTGTTCCGACAGCTCTTTCTTACTGTTCACCAATGTGCCGTCTACATCAAGAACCAATAGTTTGTATTTCATATGACTAATCTGTTGATGTTTTTACAGCCATCCCTCTTTTTTATACCATTCAATTGTCTTCTCTATCCCTTCTCTCAGCTTCCACTTGGGTACAAAGCCGATATCATCTTCCAGTGGCGAAATATCGCAAGCCCAGTTGCGTTGCTTCATAATGAGGTATTTGTCTGTGTTGAACGTTGTCGCTTTACCTGACAACCCGGATACTTTTTCATTTATCCATGCTGCCGGCTTCACAAGCCAAAGCGGGACCTTTAACCGCAACACATGCTTTTTTTGAAGCGCTTCCTGCACTATGCTATTGAATTCAGTGTCTGTGTACAGATCTCCGTCTGCAACAAAATACTCTTTTCTGCGGATACCTTTTTCAATAAGAGTGAAAATAACGCTCACCAGATCATCGCTGTAGATAAATGACAGAAGCTGCTTTTTAAATCCTGCACCCACATTCAACCCACTCTTCACTGCCTTCATAAGGATAAGGTAATCCTTGTCTCGTGGCCCGTAAACACCGGTCGGGCGAAGTATCAGGTAAGGGAAACCGTCAAGGCTTTTGATATAGTTCTCAGCTTTCAGCTTACTCTTACCATAAGCTGTGTTCGGTTTGGGAAGGTGGGCGGAGTTTAATGGCGTGTAGTTGATTTCGTCGCCTACGCCAATGGCACTGAGCGAACTCATCAACACAAACGAGTCGGGTAGGGCATCGATCTCAAAAAGTGCATCCGCTAAATGTCGTGTCTGTTCATAATTCACCTTGTCGAAATCCGACTTATGGAGGGCTTTCGTCAGGCCTGCAACATGTATAATATGATCAAACCTGCCATGTTCATTCACAAAAGTGCTGAGTTGCCCTTTCAGTATCTCTTTATCGGTATAATCCAAGACGATAAAGTGAATTCGCTCATCCTGCAAATATTGCCGGTTGCTGCTGCGGCGGATCCCGGCCCAGGTGTCGTAACCCAGACTGAGGGCTTTGTCAACGGCCGTGCTCCCAATAAATCCGCTAGCTCCGGTTATAAGAATTTTCTTGTTATTCATCATTTAATCTGTATATGCCTGTTTTTATATACTGAACTTTTATTATGTATTAATGCGGGCTGTAATTGTAATACATGCGAAAGTTGAATTATATAATTTCAGACAGAACCTCTGATGATTATTTAAATCATGCCGGTTTTACTAACTGTTACGCAAAAATAGTTATTATGTCAGGATTAGAAAATTAAGATTCACTAAAAACGAAACATTATTGAAAATGCAGGAAAGAAACCAAAATTTTTATTACTTTGCACTCATAAATTGTGAATGCAATTTTTTTGAATGAAAACAACCGATTATGAGAAAAAAAACTACGACTATTCACCCGGTTACAAAACCCAGAAAAAAAGACCTCATCGCTTCCGTTACAGATTTTCTAGCGAAGAATAAAGATAAACAGTTTAATTACAAGCAGATAGCAGCCGCGCTTAACATCCGTGGCGAAGAGGGGCGGCGTGTACTGATAAATGTACTCGACAAACTGCGCGATGATGATGTACTTCTGGAGTCATCACGTGGGAGATACCGCATAAATAACCGTGGATTGTTACTTGAAGGAAGGTTCGAACGAAGGAGCAACGGCAAGAATTTTTTTGTGCCCGACGACGATGGCAATATCATATATATTCCAGAACGCAACAGCAAGCATGCCATGAATGGTGATAGAGTAAAGATACAGTTGCTGGCAAAGCGCAAACGTGCCGAGACTGAGGGAGCTGTTGTCGATATCCTGGAACGTGCACAAAACCGCTTTGTCGGTGTACTGGAAGTTCAGAAGCATTTTGCTTTTCTTGTGATGGACAGTAAATTCCTTTCGAACGATATTTTCATTCCGAAGGAAGAGTTAAATGACGCAAAGAACGGAGACAAGGTAGTTGTTGAAATTGTTGAGTGGCCTGAGAAAGCCAACAACCCAGTGGGGAAAGTGATAGATATTCTTGGGGTACCCGGTCAAAACGATACCGAGATGCACGCCATCCTGGCTCAGTACGATCTGCCATACAAATATCCTGAAAAAGTTGAAAAGTTTGCTGATCTTATTCCCGATACATTTGACAAAGGAGAATTTGACAAACGGGAAGATTTTCGGGATGTGTTCACCATTACCATCGACCCGAAGGATGCAAAAGATTTTGACGATGCGCTTTCAATCCGCAGGATATCTCCCACACAATGGGAGGTAGGAGTACATATTGCCGATGTTACTCACTATGTGAAACCTGGTGACCTGATCGACAGGGAAGCTGAGAACAGGGCTACCTCGATATACCTGGTGGACCGTACCATCCCCATGCTTCCTGAACGGTTAAGCAATGAATTGTGTTCATTAAGGCCCAATGAAGAGAAGCTCTGTTTTTCGGTTATATTCAATATGAATGAGAAAGCGGAGATACAAAAATCGCGTATCGTACGTACGGTCATCCGTTCAGATAGCCGTTTGACCTATGAGGATGCCCAAACAGTTATTGATACGGGAAAAGGTGACTTCAGCGATGAGATACTGAGCCTCAATTCTCTTGCGCAGCAACTTCGTGAGAAGCGTTTTGCGAACGGAGCAATTAACTTTGAGCGCTACGAAGTGAAGTTCAACCTCGATGAGAATGGCAAACCCCTGGGTGTGTTCTTTGTTGAATCGAAGGAAGCTAATCACCTTATAGAGGAGTTCATGCTTCTTGCAAACCGCACGGTCGCAGAAGCTGTTGGCAAAGTGCCCAAAGGCAAAAAAGCAAAAACTTTTGTATATCGCATACACGATGTCCCAGATCCTGAAAAGCTGGATACGCTGAATACCTTTATTCTTCGTTTCGGCCATAAAATTAAAACAGAAGGTACAAAAATAGATGTGGCTAAAAGCATCAACTCTCTTCTGGATAAGGTGCAGGGACGGCCCGAAGAGAATTTGGTTGAGACGATAGCTATCAGAACAATGTCTAAAGCAGTCTATTCTACAAAGAATGTGGGGCATTATGGTTTGGCTTTCAACTACTATACACACTTCACCTCACCCATACGACGATATCCCGATATGCTTGTACATCGTCTGCTGGAGCGTTATCTTAACAGTGAAAAGAGTGTGGATCAGGGGCCTCTGGAGGAAGAGTGTGAGCACTGCTCACAGATGGAACAGGTTGCAGCCAACGCTGAGCGGGACTCAATAAAGTACAAACAGGTTGAGTTTATGTCTGACAAGCTGGGAAAAGTGTATGATGGCGTTATCTCCGGTGTGACTGAATGGGGCATCTATGTTGAAATAAATGAGAACAAGTGCGAGGGGATGATACCGATTAGGGAGATGGATGATGATTTCTATGAACTGGATGAGAAAAATTATCGTCTGATAGGTCGTCGTACAAAAAGGGAGTACCGCCTTGGTCAGCCGGTCACCATCCAGGTTGCCAGGGCAAACCTGGAGAGGAGGCAACTTGATTTCATATTTGCATGATTGAAACGGGGTGATACGAAAACCTGCACTTTTTTGTAAAACAGCATTAATGAGCCTATTTTAATAAGTCATGAATAAGAGTTCTTGGATATTCAACAGGCTGATATACATGGCAGTTTTATAGTAATATTGAAGTAAATGTTTTTTATCATTTTTCAATCAGCAAAAAACAATTGGACTATGGCTGGTCGTAATGTATTGACGAATAATGCATTATGTCCGGTGGACGTTGGTTTTGCCGGACTGTCTTATGGAAAAGCTACTTACTGAAGCGGATTCCCTATTCCATGATTTCAGTCCCCTTTTGGCACAGCGCTGATTCGACGCCCGAAAGGATATCCTGATGCGGGTTACCTATTTCATAATTTCAGTCCCCTTATTATTTCGCGTACGGCATATGGCTGAGCTTTTTCCTATAAGCCGGAATATAATGGATATGTACTCTTTAAAATCCGCATACTTGCCCGAGAAAAGTGCAAGCACGGCTTTCTTCAGAGCGGCAAGAAGGCTGTATGCAAAAGCTTTGAAATATGAATATGTCGGGTTTACCGCTTCAGTCAAAAAATAGACATATTCCGAATAAAAATATTGTGTGCGGCTTAAGGTACGGGCTTCTCTGTCGTGATATCCAAAGGCAGACCTGACTATTCCAATCTTATATCCCAGCTTTTGAACACGTAGCACAAAATTACGGTCTTCCCCATAATGGGTAAATATTGGTGCGAACCCCCCCGCATCTTTCAAAATTGAAACTGGAATCAACCACATGGCCGCATTTATAAAAGAATATTCTACTATCTCAGAAGGGAGATGCAGTGCCTCTTCACGGTTTTTTATCCCTGTATAATCTGAGAACCCGTAATCGGCGGAACTGCCTCTCCCATTCAGATGAACGGGAGATATAATTGCGTAGCAACGGTTACTCTTCGCTGCTATCACAAGCCTCTCAAGCGTATCTTTCTCAATCCATGCGTCCTGGTTAAGCAGGAATACATATTCGAAACCTTTCTCAATGGCATATTTAATGCCTATATTGTTGGCTTTGCCAAATCCAAGATTCTGCTTATTCTCAATGAGTACAACATCAGGATATTCACTTTTAATGGTTTCGCATGTGGAGTCGGCCGAATTGTTGTCTATAACCAGAACAGTTGCACTCAATGTGGATGATTGAACCGAGGGTATGCATTTGTGAATCCAGGGCTCAAAATTGTATGAAACAATTATCACACATACCAAGGTGTTGTTGTCAGGATTTTTCATGTTTTTTTCTTTTGGAAGAGAGCCACTCCTCAATCTCTTTGGCCATCTCCAGCTTAAACAGGCGGCACAACAACAGATAGAGTATGCTTACAAGCACAATGTTGATGACAAGAAAGAGGTAATTCCCTGTTATATTCAGGGTGATTAAATATCCCACTGCACAGCTTACAAACGCTACCAGGGCGTAAGGTAAGGCATCGGTAAGGAATTCGAGCAACGAATAGTCAACTAACCTTCCTGATAAAACCAGAGAGATTATAAGGGTAATATATGTGTATATCACCCAGCTTGCTGCCAGGCCAATTATACCGTAACTGAAAAGCAGGGCAATAAGCAGCACAAGAATTATGCGACGTACTATCTCAACCCCGAGAAAATAGTTAGCTTTCTCTCGAGAGATAAATAGTTCGTTCAGTACAAATGCAAATGGTGATATCACTCCGGCAAGGCATAATATCCTGAAGTAAGGCACAGCTGGCAGCCACTTCTCTTTGAACAGAATAGCGAAGGCAGGTTCTGCTATCAAAATCATCAGAAATCCCGCAGGAAAAGAGAGGAAAGCGAGAGATTTGATCATTTTGCTCAATACCCGTTTAAGCCTCTCTGTCTGATTGTTGATCTCCGGTAGGATAAGCATCGATACGGAACGAAAAGAGTTGGATAGGATACCAAAAGGGATATCCTGATATTTACTCGCCTGACTGTAATATCCTACCTGTTTCATGGAGTTGGGATAGAAGAAAGCGATGATGCTGGGGTAGATATTGTTGAAAACTGCGTTTATTACCGATGTAAGCAAAAGCTTATTGCTAATGCCCATGAAAGAGCGTAAAAGCTTTAAGCTGAATATCATCACCGGCTTCCATTTCGAATAAAACCAAAGGAAAATGGTGCGGAAAAAGGCTAAAAGAACTGTTTGAACTACCAGTGACCATACGCCGTAACCATTCAGTGCCATCACAATTGCCACTGAAGCTGCAATAAGTAGTGCGGCAATATTTATCCTTGTAATTCCCCTGAAATCGGCTTTCTTTGTCAGCAGTGTCTGCTGTATTATACCTCCTGAATTGAATATCAGTGACAAGAAGAGTATTCGCGAAACAGGTTCAATGCGAGGTTCGTGAAATATCTTAGCCAGAAAGGGTGCCGCCAAAAATAGAATCACATACAGCAGTAGAGCGAGTGAAATATTGAAATAAAAAACAGTGCTGTATTCTGCCGTCGAGATGGTTTTTCTGTTCAGCAATGAACGTGTAAAGCCACTGTCAATAAGTAATCCGGAAAAAGCGATAAACAGAGCCAGTGCACCTATCAATCCATATTCCGATGGATCCAAAATTCTCATAAGAACAATGCTCGTCCCCAGATTGATCAGTTGCTGGCCGAACTTATCGGCAAAACTCCAGAAAAGAGAAACGGTTGTTTTTTGTTTTAACGTTGATTCCGCCATTAGAGGTTATATTCCCTGTTATAACTGCAAAAGTACGTAACTTTTTGTATTTTTGAAGCCTATTCTATTCACAGTTCGGTAAATATTTATTGAACACCCATCTGTACATAGAAATAGGACATGTTTTTTAAAATTCTGTTCGCTATTAATAATTAAACAGATGTTGTTTTTTTTGAATAATACAAGACTATTATTTGTGTTTTTGTCGAATGACCTTTTCTGAAGAAATAAAGCAATATGCCTTTTCACTTGGTTTTGATGCCTGTGGCATCAGCAAAGCAGAAGAGAGTGGGGAAGAGGCCCGTTATATGAAGTGGGTCTCGGAGAATAACCATGCCGGGATGAAATACCTGGAACGCAATATTAGCAAGAGGCTTGATCCGCGCCTCCTTGTTGAAGGAGCAAAATCCATTATTTCGGTCGCCCTGAACTATTACCCCCACCGGAAGCTGCCTGATAGCGTGCCGCAGTTTGCTTACTATGCCTATGGGAATGATTATCACATTGTGGTCCGTCAAAAACTGTTACAGTTGTTTGAATTTATAAAACTTCGTTTTCACGGCGTTTCAGGAAGATATTTCACAGACTCAGCTCCTGTGCTGGAACGCTTCTGGGCTGCTCAGGCCGGACTGGGATTCATCGGGAAGAACACTCTGTTGATTATTCCAGGCAAGGGCTCTTTTTTTTTCCTTGGGGAGCTGATTGTCGATCTTGAGCTGGATTACGATGCTCCTGTCTCGCACTCTTGCGGGAAGTGCCGCCGGTGCCTCGATGCCTGTCCCACGGGAGCCATCGAAAAACCTCACTGGCTCAATTCAGGGAAATGTATCTCATATCAAACCATTGAGAATAAATGCGAGATATCACCGGAAATTTTGCCACTGTTAAGCAATAACGTTTACGGATGCGATATTTGTCAGAAGGTGTGTCCATGGAACAGGTATGCCCGGCCACACAATACGCCGGAACTTAATCCCTCGGATGAATTCCTTTCGCTCGATTACGAGAGGCTTCAGGAGATGAATGAAGATACCTACCGGCAGATTTTTCGCAATTCATCTGTAAAAAGGGCAAAATATTCCGGGTTAAAAAGGAATATAGAAGCAATTTCCAAAACTCGCTATAAATAGCTATTTTTGTACAAGATTAAATGATGGAAGAGACATTCGACATACATAGCAACCGGGATTTTCAGGAAAGTGAGCGTGAGTTTGAGAATACTCTGCGCCCGCTAACCTTTGGAGGGTTCAACGGCCAGGACAAGATAGTGGAGAACCTGAAGATTTTTGTGAGTGCGGCACGCATGCGTGGCGAATCGCTCGATCATGTGTTGCTGCACGGGCCTCCCGGCCTTGGAAAAACCACATTGTCAAACATTATTGCTAACGAACTGGGTGTTGGGTTTAAGGTGACATCGGGGCCTGTGCTCGATAAGCCCGGCGATCTGGCAGGCGTACTTACATCACTTGAAAGGAACGATGTGCTTTTTATTGATGAGATACACCGTCTTTCACCGGTGGTTGAAGAGTACCTCTATAGCGCCATGGAAGATTACCGCATAGACATACTTATTGATAAGGGCCCCAGTGCACGCTCAATACAGATCGACCTGAATCCTTTTACCCTTGTGGGGGCAACCACCAGGAGTGGATTGCTTACAAGCCCTCTGAGGGCACGGTTTGGAATTAACATGCACCTGGAATATTACGATATGGATACCCTTACCGGTATTATCCTGCGTTCGGCTGATATACTTCATATTGGCTGCGAAAAGATTGCAGCAGAGGAGATAGCTTCACGAAGCAGGGGGACTCCCCGTGTTGCCAACGCGCTTTTGCGCCGTGTACGTGATTTCGCTCAGGTAAAAGGGAACGG
>NZ_DIQL01000027.1:60919-91050 GCF_002427225.1 Proteiniphilum sp. UBA5463
AGGTACGGGCTCGACGAGGTTGACAACAAGATACTTCTCACGATCATCGATAAATTCAAGGGAGGCCCGGTTGGAATAACCACTATTGCTACAGCCGTTGGCGATGATGCAGGCACTATTGAAGAGGTGTATGAACCTTTTCTTATCAAGGAGGGATTCATAAAACGTACCCCCCGTGGCAGAGAGGTAACAGAGCTTGCCTATCGGCATTTGGGCAGGAAAAGTCCCGACGAACAGCGTTTCCTCTTCTAAGATAAAATGAATATAAGTAGATAAACCGATATAATAAAAAACCGGAAAAGCTATCGTCAGAGAAAGACGCTTTTCCGGTTTAATATTTCTTTGCAGGATTCTAGAATCTGCTGAATATCAGTTGCAGCTTCAGATTACCCTGCCGTTTATCCAATATTGCAGCGGAAGGCCACATCTGGTTGTGTAAAGATGTCAGCACTTTAGAGCCCGAAGAGTAATAGCTCTGCTGCACGGTGGTAAATGTTGCATCCACCGGAATCAGATAATATATCAGATCAAAGGGTTCACCCTTATACTTTTCGTTGTAGTAATTTACCAGCGTTGAGATGTTGTTGAACTTATATGAATATGTGGCCGCATCAAACTTATCGGACAAAAAGCACGTTACATTGTCTGTAATTTTGCGCTTTTCAAAAAAACCACTCAAGGAATCTTTGTTCACAAGCAGCAAATAATCGGGAGGGCTTATCTTCACCATCGGGTCCTCCGTTGCATCCGGTAGAGCGTAAACGGTAAAGTTTGCCAGGTTAAGAGCCTGGGACTTCAGCTTATCATTAATTTTTGAAAACGGGAAAGTTATTTCAGTATTTACTCCAGCCGGGCTTTTTACATAAGTGAGAGTGGAGTTTTCTTCCAGCAACCTGCTGTCGTCGTTATTAATGTAGTTGATCTGCATCACCTCGGGGGTAATGTACAGGTACATTGCATCGGTGCGAATAGTATCCTGGCCTTTTGATGATCCTTTTTTATCAAGGTAATGATAGTGTACTTTCAGCGAAGTGAGGTTTACGTTTATGATAGTGCTTTTCCCGAAGCTTGTTGTAAAGTATAGACCGGGAAAAAACTCTCTGAAGGTATCTGCATTAACCATTTTCCCATGATCTGATTTATTATATTCCGCAAGAAATTTTTCGCCGAGTGAGTTAGGCAGTTTCACGTGAATATCATAGATTGTATAGCTGCTCGACGTGTACCCCGATGTATAATTCTCTATTCTGTAAGTGGAATTTTTTCCTGTGAAGGTTTGTTTTCCAAGTGGAGCAGACATGTCGGAGTATGCTTTGGGATCGATATTGGAATAGTCTCCAAGCCCTTTCAGCGATTTACTAACTTCATAAACCGATAGCTCCATGGGAACAAGAGAGTCTCCGGCCATCGTGGTGTATGAAACTGTTACTTTAACTGAATCAATGGCGGCACCCGGTTTGAATCCCGAACCCTCGGGAAAATAGAATTCGCCTATATATTCAGACTTAATGGAGCCGAATGCGGGATCTTCATATTCTCCCAATACCGGATATTTGGTTTTTGTAAACACTGAATCCACCTTAACGGTGCGTGCCTCCAGATTCAACGTATCGATATTCACAGAAAGCCGATCCTTTTCGGGCTGAATGGTGAAACCTACCTGGTCAAGTGTGTCGTTGCACGAAATTGCGAGAAGAGCGACAAAGGTTACTATAAGAGCTTTGTATAAGGATTTGAACTTCATTCGATTCTTTAATTTGTTTACAACCCCGCAAATATCCGAAAAAAATATGTCAAATAAAAGATGAAGAAAGTCTTTCTTCTGTTTTTTAAAGATATTTGTGTATAGGTGGTGATAAAAACAACCTCATAAAGTAATTTAACAGAATCAGGCGTCTATCTTCTCATAAAAAGCATCAATCTCGCTCACGTTTTTTTCGAAGTCGGCACTGAAAGGCAAAAAACCGGCCTTTGACTCCCGGATATATTCCGATACTGCAGGATCAATATTTTCACTACCCTGTATAATTCCGTCAGAATAGTCGATAGCAAGCTTCATGAGATTATTATAATCCATGATGCCCCTGCTTTTAATTTTTTCAATTTCCGGATCTCCAATACCATCAAATCGAAGCTTTTCTGCAGTGTTCTGGTTAAAAGGCTTCTCAAACAATTCATCATAAACCGAATAAACTACCTTGGCATTTTTAAAGCACGGGTCATCGGCATATCCCTTTTTTATGAAAAGTGGTGCAAGAGCGCTGAACCATCCGTGACAGTGGATCACATCGGGTACCCAGCGCAGTTTTTTTATTGTCTCCATCACTCCTCGAATAAAGAATATGCTGCGTTCGTCGTTGTCATCATATTCTACTCCCTCTTTATCGACAAGAGTTTCTCTGTTTTGAAAAAAATCTTCATTATCGATAAAATAAACCTGCATTCGTGCAGACTGGATGGAAGCTACCTTGATAATGAGTGAATGGTCGGTATCATCAATAATGAGATTCATCCCCGAAAGGCGAATTACTTCGTGTAGCTGGTTACGGCGTTCATTAATATTGCCGTATTTAGGCATGAAGGCACGGATCTCCTTACCCTTTTCCTGTATGGCCTGGGGTAAGTAACGTGAAGTATTTGCAATAGTGGACTCTTCGAGATAAGGATAAATCTCCTGCGAAATGTATAAAATTTTTTTCTGGGACATGTAGCTAATTATCTTAAGTTGTGTACAAAGATAATAAAAAAAATCCACATAATTACAAAATAAAATGGAGGATATTTTTTAAAATAATGATACGCAATTGCTTGATGCTATTTTGTGCCTTTTCTTGCCAAGAAATAATGCCAATATTTTTCTTATGTGGCAAATATTTTGTTGCTTTGCACTTTAAAAAAGAGATTGATGGAAATCATTAAAACCGTAGTGGATTTAGAGGGGCTGTTGCAAGGTTATCGTCACAGTAATAAAACCATCGGGCTTGTTCCTACAATGGGGGCACTTCACGATGGGCACGCCTCTTTAGTAAGGCGCTGTGTTGCTGAAAACGATATTTGTGTTGTAAGCCTCTTTGTGAACCCCACGCAGTTCAACAACAAAGAAGATTTGCAGTTATATCCCCGAACACCCGAAAAAGACTTTCAGCTGTTGGAAACCATTGGAGCGGATGTTGTTTTTTCTCCATCCGAAGAGGAGATCTATCCGGAGGCTGATACACGTATTTTCGACTTTGGAAATCTTGACAAGGTTATGGAAGGACGGTTCCGCCCGGGGCATTTTAATGGCGTTGCCCAGGTGGTGAGTAAACTGTTTGCCTTTGTAATGCCATGCAGAGCCTATTTCGGGGAGAAAGACTTTCAGCAGCTGGTTATTGTGAGGGAGATGGTGAAACAGTTGAAAATTGATGTAGAGATAGTTGGAGTGCCAATAGTGAGGGAAGCAAGCGGTTTAGCTATGAGCAGCCGGAATCAGCGCCTTTCGGCCGATCAGCAGGGAATAGCCTCTGAGATATACCGTATCTTGAATGATAGTACTCTGATGACTGAACAGCAGTCGCCCTTGCAACTCATTTCTCATGTCACAAGGGAGATAAACAATGTACCCGGTTTGAGTGTTGAATACTTTGAAATTGTTGATGGAAATTCACTGCAGCCTGTTTCATCCTGGCAAGAGTCCGCATATATTGTAGGTTGTACTGCTGTTTTCTGCGGCAATGTGAGATTAATTGACAATATCAGATACAGATAACTTTTATGTTGGTAGAAATATTAAAATCGAAAATACACAGAGCCACGGTTACCGATGCCAATCTGAATTATGAAGGCAGCATAACCATTGACGAGGATCTGATTGATGCTGCAAATATGTTTGTACATGAGAAAGTGGCAGTGGTAAACAACAATAACGGGGAGCGCTTTGAAACATATATCATTCGCGGTGAACGCGGATCCGGTATAATTTGCCTTAACGGGGCAGCGGCGCGTAAGGTGCATAAAGGTGATATTATTATCATCATGAGTTATGCAACGATCCCACTTGAGCAAGCAAAAACATTCCTTCCTACAATAGTCAACCTTGAGGACGGAACCAATAAAATAAAAAGATAGTATTCTTAAACCGTCAGTTGCAGTACCAACTGACGGTTTTTTGCAAATTAAGGTGTATTCCAATAAGCACATCATAAAGATCAGTACGCCTATCCTGTTGAGCCTTCTGGCGCAGAACATCATACAGGTGATAGATACAGCTTTTCTCGGCCGTGTGGGTGAGGTGGAGCTGGGGGCATCGGCTTTGGGTGGAGTCATCTATATAGCTTTGTTCACATTGGGCTTTGGTTTCAGCATGGGAAGCCAGATCCTTATAGGACGACGCAATGGAGAAGGTAATTTTGGCAAGATAGGCGATATTGTTATTCAGGGTGCTCTCTTTCTTCTTATACCTGCAATATTACTTGTACCTTTGCTAAGATACGGTGCTGTTAAGTGGCTTCCTGATATGTTGCAGTCAGAAAATGTGGCAAACGCCGCAGCGGAATATCTTAAGTGGCGTATTTTCGGGATTGTGTTCGCGTTTGTCAATGCCATGTTCAGGGCCTTCTATATTGGCATTGCTCGAACTAAAGTGCTTACCGCCAATGCTGTAGTCATGGCTTTGGTGAACGTGGTGTTCGATTACGGGCTTATATTCGGAAATCTGGGGATGCCCCGGATGGGCATTGGCGGTGCTGCCCTTGCATCAGTAATTGCAGAAGTGTCATCTACTCTTTTTTTCCTTATCTATACAACTAAAACGGTGGATTTGGAAAAATATGGCTTCAAAAAGATCAGGTTTCAATGGCGTGTAGTTAAAAAAGTACTCGATATCTCGATTTTCATGATGGCACAATATCTCTTCTCAATTGTCACCTGGATGCTTTTCTTTGTCTTCATTGAAAACTATATGGGTGAGCGCCCTCTGGCAGTCACAAATATTGTGCGTAGCTTCTACACCATATTCACCATCCCTTCACATGCACTTGGATCGGCAACCAGCACTATGGTGAGCAATACCATGGGGGCAGGAAAGAGAGACGAGGTGTTTAACCTGATAAAAAGAGTCGCGCTCATCAGCCTAATGGTTATGCTGTGTGTTATTGTCGCCGTTTCTGTTTTTCCCCGTGCAATGATTCATATATATACCGATGATCCGTTGCTTATCAGTAATACTGTCAAGCCTCTTTATGTGCTAATATCATCTCTCCCAATCTATAGTGTAGGTTCGGTGTTATTCAGTGCTGTCTCCGGGACCGGAAATACCCGTACTGCTCTTAAGTTTGAGATTTTCACGCTCATTCTTTACCTGAGCTACATGTGGTTTGTTATAGTTTATATGCGCTTTTCAGTAGCTGTCGCCTGGACCACGGAGCATGTTTATTGGGCTCTTCTGACAACACTGTCCTTTATATACCTTCGTAGCGGCAAATGGCGGGACAGACAGATCTGATTCCTGAAATTTATACTATCTTTACCGCCGTGAATGTTACAATGCTGTCATTGCGTTATTGCTTCTGCAAGTTTGTTGGTTATATTGATTCTCGTATGTGGAAAAGTTTTGCTTTTGCATTATTCATATTGTTTGTAGTACCTGAGTTGCAGGCACAAGAGTACCTGTGGAGGCTGGGATTTGATTATTTTTTCGATAACCGTGAATTTAAAAAATCGGCATTCATCGATTCCCAAACCCAGAATGGTATATGGCTGAAACCACAGGGAGGTATCTCATGGGACTCCACCCACACTATTTACGCGGGAGTGAATCTGCTTAAGATACCAGGTGGGGGAGAGGCTGTTGATAAAGTGGATATGACTCTTTATTATCAGTACGAAACAGATAGAGTGCTGTTCCGGGCAGGCTCTTTCCCCAGGAAGGAAGTGCTACGGAACTACTCCAGTTTCTTCTTCAAGGATTCTGTGAATAATTTTGTGCCGCTCATGCAGGGAGTATTCTGGCAGATAGGCAAGGAGAGGAATTTTTTCAATGCATGGATGGACTGGACCGGTTATGCTTCGCCCACTGCAAGGGAGAGCTTTTTTCTGGGCTTTTCAGGTAGACTGTCCTCAGCCCATTTGTTCGGCGATTTTCAGTCGTACATGTTTCATTACGCCGGCACATTTCCCGGAAATTCCGCCTATGGTGTAA
This sequence comes from Proteiniphilum sp. UBA5463, assembly GCF_002427225.1. NCBI lineage: Bacteria > Pseudomonadati > Bacteroidota > Bacteroidia > Bacteroidales > Dysgonomonadaceae > Proteiniphilum > Proteiniphilum sp. UBA5463. The sequence continues at coordinate 67,098 of NZ_DIQL01000027.1, forward strand.
GTGAGCAGTTACAGGGATTAGCTTCGCTGGGAATAGAGTATGACGGCGATAACAGCTTCAAAGGGTTGTTGACAGCAGGCGTTTTTGCGGGGATGGAACGAGACAGGAAAGCCGTTATAAGTTACTTCCCGGTGGGCTTTACCGCTAGAGCCGATGCCGAGTTTTGGGGTATTGGAACTCGAAATACACTTTATGCCGGAGATCGTAGAATGCGATTTTATTCCCAACACGGAGACAACCTCTATTGGGGTACTCAGTTCCTGCGTGGTTCAACATATATTGAGAGCATGTGGTACGTACGCCTGCTCAATTCAGATCGTGTTACGGCACAGTTTAATCTCAACCTGCACTTTTCCGGGGGCGAGATGCTGTTTCAGCAGGCTTTTTCAGTTTCAGCATCGATAGATAATATTATTAACCCTGTGAAAAAAAAGGTTAGTTATCCCTGGATGAGGATTTTTCAATAGTATGTCAATCATCTAAAGTGGCAGTATGAAAAGTTATCGTCAAATGAAGAGTTTTCAATAGAGGAAGTCACTCTCCCCCGGGTTAACGCTTACACCACCAATGTATTAGAATTATAGTCCAGAAAAATGGAAACAGTAAAAGAACAGATAGAAACACTTCGAAGAGAGCTTCATGAACATAATTACAGCTATTATGTCTTGTCGCACCCAACGATCTCTGATTTCGAGTTCGACAGGTTAATGAGGCAGCTTACTGAACTTGAGGCTAAATACCCCGAGTTCTACGATCCTAATTCACCGTCGGTGCGCGTAGGGAGCGATATCAACAAGAATTTCACCCAGGTGGTGCATAGCTATCCCATGCTATCGTTGCAAAACACCTACTCTGAGGGAGAGGCAGCCGACTTTTACAATCGTGTTAAGAGGGCCTTGAATGAAGATTTTGATATAGTATGCGAGCTGAAATATGATGGAACTTCAATATCGCTTATTTACGAAAATGGGAGGCTGATGCGTGCTGTAACACGAGGCGACGGAAAGATGGGCGATGATGTTACCGATAATGTGCGTACAATCCGCAACGTACCTCTGGTACTGAGAGGTGAAAATATACCGCCTTATTTGGAGGTCAGAGGTGAGATATTGATGCCATGGAGCTCTTTTGATGCTCTTAACAGAGAGCGGGCCGAGCAGGAAGAGCCTCTGTTTGCCAATCCCCGCAATGCTGCATCTGGCACGTTGAAAATGCAGGATTCACGAGTGGTGGCTTCCCGCAAACTGGAGTCATTCATCTATTATATGATTGGCGAGGATTTGCCTACGGGCAGCCATTTTAATAATATGGCCCTTGCCCGTACATGGGGATTGAATGTCTCCGATGCAATGAAGAGGTGCAGTACGCTCGATGAAATATTCGATTATCTGAAATATTGGGACAGTGAGCGCAAAAACCTGCCTGTAACAACCGATGGCGTTGTTCTCAAGGTAGATTCAATTTCGCAACAACGAAATCTGGGTTCTACCTCCAAGTTCCCCCGATGGTCTATAGCCTATAAGTTCAATGCTGAGCGGGCAGTCACCCGGTTAGAATCGGTCTCATACCAGGTAGGGCGTACCGGGGCGGTCACTCCTGTTGCCAATCTTGAGCCGGTACTGCTTTCAGGTACAACCGTTAAAAGGGCGTCACTCTATAACGAAGATGCCATCCTTGCGCTCGATCTGCATATTGGCGACATGGTGTATGTAGAGAAGGGAGGGGAGATTATTCCAAAGATCACCGGTGTGGACAAGGAGTCACGTTTCCTATTAGGCGATAAAGTAACATTTGCCCGTAAATGTCCCGATTGCGCGACACCGCTTGTTCGTAATGAGGACGAGGCAATACACTATTGCCCCAATAGCGAAGGGTGCCCCACGCAGATAAAGGGGCGCATAGAGCATTTTGTCACACGTAAGGCAATGAACATAACCATTGGGCCGGAAAACATCTCACTGCTTTATGAAAAGGGGCTTATTAATGATGCTGCCGACCTGTATTCATTGAGGTTCCACGATCTGGTGAACCTTGAGCGATGGGGAGAAACCAGCGCCAATAATCTTCTTGAGAGCATAGAAAAGTCAAAGTCGGTACCCTATGAAAGGGTCCTTTTTGCTTTGGGAATACGCTTCGTCGGCGAAACAGTAGCACAGAAACTTGCGCATGCATTCCCTGATATAGATGCATTGGCAGAGGCATCATCAGAACAGCTGACTTTGGTAGAAGAGATTGGCGAACGTATTGCACAGAGTGTTATAGATTTTTTCAGGAATCCCGGCTTTGCCTGTTTCGTTAAACGTCTTCGCGGACACGGATTGCAATTTGCTTTAAGTGAAGATTTAATGGCTTCAAAAACCGATAAGTTGAAAGGGAAGACAATCGTCATAAGCGGAACTTTTGAACTTCATTCGCGTGATGATTATAAAGCAATGATCCTCCGGAATGGAGGAAAGAACAGCGGATCAGTATCAAAAAACACCGATTATATTCTCGCTGGAGAGAATATGGGGCCGGCCAAGCTGGAGACAGCACGGAAACTGGGCATAAAGATTATCAACGAGAAAACATTTCTGGAGATGTTGCAGACAACAGTAGCCCAGTAAGTTTTTAAAATAATCATTATAAAGCGCTGAATATAAATAAAATATATCGCCCTTGGGACCCAAATGCAATCTGCTGGCTGCCAGCATTTTAAATAAATGTTTAACAAATTATCAAGATGAAATAGTAATATTTATTCTGGTTTCGCCTGATATTATGAAATTCAGGGTGAGTAAATGCTCCTGCGTGTCTACTGTTTCAGGTTCATGACACCCGGAAAAAAGGCAGTACGCTAAAAAAATTGTATATTCGCACAAAAAAGTTATTTCATCTTATACTTTATGACAACTACATTAATTATTCTGGTTGCTACAGCAGCTTTGATGGTTTGGGGAAAAATCCGTTCCGATATTGTTGCGCTCTGTTCATTACTGGCACTTATTATTACAGGTATATTAACTCCTGAAGAAGCATTAGCCGGATTCTCAAGTCCGGTGGTAATTATGATTGCTGCCCTGTTTATAGTAGGCGGAGCTATATCGCAAACCGGCCTGGCTGGCAAGGTTAGCAACAACATTCTTAAATTTGCCGGGAACAATAATTTTAAACTTTTTATTTTGGTAATTCTTGTCACTGTCATTATCGGCTTGTTTGTGAGCAATACCGGAACAGTTGCTATTTTAATGCCTATTGTGGTGAGCCTGGCTGTAAAATCTAACATGAGTGCAAGCAGGCTGTTGATGCCAATGGCTTTTGCCAGCAGTATAGGTGGAATGATGACACTTATTGGTACACCTCCTACTCTAATTGTACATAACGCTCTGATAGAATCAGGATACGAGGGGCTACAGTTTTTCACCACTCTACCGGTCGGCCTTATCTTATTGTTTTTCGGTATTCTGTTGTTGTGGCCATTGACCAGGGTGCTGGAGAAAAAAGGTAAAAAAGAGTCAATTGAAAGGAAGAACAGTGTAAAATCACCCGATCAGCTGGTGTCCGAATATCAATTGATTGAAAATATATACCGGCTGGAAATTGGGAAAAGCTCCCCGATTCTAACACAAAAATTATCAGATCTGGATATAACCAAGCGCTATTCACTGCTTATCGCCGAGATACATACCCGCACATTCACTCCGCTTGGGAGAAATGTTCATACCTCTTTGCCCGAAGCAGGAACGGTTTTAACTGCCAATGACGTTCTCTATGTAGTAGGTGAATATGAGAACGTGGTGCGTTTTGCGGAAGATAACCAACTCTCATTTGTGGACAATCAGATGGGGGAGCAGATCGAAAAACCACGTTTTGCCGGTAAATTCACGTTCGATGAGATAGGGATGGCTGAAGTGGTGCTACTCCCTAACTCAAGGCTAAACAACAAAATAGTGAGGAATTCTGAATTCAGACAAAACTATAATGTAAACATATTAGGTATTCAAAGAAAAGACCAGTACATTATTCAAGATGTGAAGGATGTGAAAATGCAGTCCGGAGACATGCTGCTTATACAGGGTACATGGGAGGATATTGATAGGCTGAGCCGGCTTGAACCCGAAGTTGTTGTTATAGGACAGCCTGCTGTAGAAGCGTCGAAAGTTCCGCTCGAGCATAAGGCACCTTTAGCTGCTTCAGTTATAGTGTTAATGATTTTGTCGATGGCCTTTAACTGGTTCCCTCCCGTAGTCTCTGTACTGATGGCAGCAATAGTACTCATACTCGGGGGTTGCTTCCGTACCGTGCGTGATGCTTATCGTTCTATTAACTGGGAGAGTGTTATTCTTTTCGCTGGGATGATGCCGTTGGCAACAGCGATGGAAAAAACCGGCACCTCAGCTCTGGTCACCAATAGTATTGTGGGAAGTGTGGGTTCTTTCGGTCCTCAAGCAGTGCTTGCCGGACTGTTGTTAGCCACTTCGTTTGTTACAATGTTTATCAGTAATACTGCAACTGCTGTTTTGTTTGCACCCATTGCCCTGCATGCGGCAACCTCAATGGGTGTAAGCCCTTATCCTTACCTTATAGGTGTGGCAGTAGCAGCGAGCATGTGCCTTGCCAGCCCTTTCTCCACTCCTCCCAACGCTATGGTTATGTCTGCAGGAAGATATAACTTTATGGACTATATTAAAGTGGGGTTGCCTTTACAGTTGATATATCTGATTATTATGATTTTTGCACTGCCGCTTTTATTTCCATTTTAATCATAAAATGCTATATCAAATTGTCACTAAATGCTCATGTACCTCATGGATGAGTCCCGTCCGAAAAGTCTCAATCATTGATAGCCAATAGAAATGTATATATTGATATTCAGGTTTTTTGGGGGTAGAAACATGCATTAATCATCTTCTGGTGAACGAAATCGAATAGCAGCGACACCTGAATGTAAGAATAAAAAATTTATCGTGAAGATCAATCTTTCATTGTGAAGCTGTATGAGCCTATGTGGTGGCCGTCGGCAAAGATGTCTGTCTTGTATTTCCCCGGCATCAGGTACTCTTCAATATTCCAATACATGGTTACAGGAATCTCTTCTCCGCCATATTCCACTGTGCGCTTCATTGAATAAAGAATGTTGCCGTTCTCATATTGAAATGTGTTGGACGGGCTTTTCGAAAGAACCGAACCATCCGGGCTCATAATCCTGATGTATATTGTGCGTTCTCCCGGATCGGTGGTAATATTCCGGGCAATGGTGAAAGAGACAACAAACTGTGTGCTCCGGCTTAAACGGGACTGTTCCCGGCCCCTGTCGTTCACTGCTTTTGCGTTTATATTTGTTGCAACCAGCTGTGCTGCCAGCGACACCTTCTCAGAGAGTTGTTCCTTCTCTTGCGACACCTGTGTAAGTGTGCGGCTTGTCCTGTTATATTGTTCTGTTATCTGTTTGTTCTCTGCACGCAGCTCCTCGTTCAACCTGTTCAGGGAGTCTATTTGATGAATATAGGAACGTAATATTTTGCGGAGTGTTGCCAGTTCATCTTTCAGCCGTTTTATCTCTGCCTGGTCACTCGCCTTGGTCATCCGCAGCTCCTCCTGCAGGCGCAGCACTTTTGCCTGTTCATTTTCAAGTTTATACAGCAGTGAGTCATTCTGGACACTGAATTTAAATCCTTCATATTGCAGTGAAATTGCCTCATACTCATCTTCCAGCTCCTGCTTATCAATTGTGAACTGTTGCTGCATCTCATTTATTTTTGTATTGTTTGAGATGAGAAATCCAATAAGTATAGCCAATACTACGGCGAGTACACCAATCACCGCAATCAGCTGAGGTGTTCGTTCTTTAAAGTTTATCTTCATCTGAGCGCTTATTTTCCGATCTAATGCAAATTATCCGATCGAACGCAAAAATAAACTTTTTCAGTCTAAACCCCAATGATTCATTAGCCTTTTTCGTTAATTTAAGAATTGGAAGTATATCCTTGCAGCTTGCCCGATCTATTTTTTAAATAACTTCATTAAGATTGCATTATGCTCTGAAAGCTGTAACTGCTGATTGTACAAGTTGGATCATAAAAGCCTTGCTGGTATTACCTTGCGAGCAAATGGCAGTAACCTCTTATTGTACAAGTTGATTTTTTAAAAAATAGATAATCGTGTTTTCGTGGTAAACTCCTCCAGAAAGAGCATTCCCTTATATGAGTTGCCTTTCTTGTTAAGACGGGGACTCCATACAGCGATGGTATATTTTTCGGGGTGGACAGCCACTATACCGCCCCCCACGCCGCTTTTTCCGGGTAACCCTACTTTAAAGGAAAATTCTCCCGCCTCATCATAAAATCCGCATGTTTGCATAAGGGCATTTGTCCTTTTAGTACGGCTTGCAGAAAGGATCCGTTCACCTGAATAGGGTACAACACCGTTGTTGGCAAGGAATAGGAAGGCTTTGGAAAGCTCCCTGCAGCTCATTTCAATGGAGCAGATGTGGAAATAGATATCCATCACCATGTCGATATCGTTCCTTATGTTCCCAAATGATTTCATGAGATTGACCAGTGCATGGTTTCTGAAACCGGTTTTTTTCTCCGACAATGCAACCATAGGGTTATAGTTGATGGTGTTGACCCCGGTCAAACTCCTGATAAACGACAGAATGTTTTCTTTTGGCGAAGCAAGCTCGCTTGCAAGAATATCGCATATCACAATTGCCCCTGCATTAATAAATGGGTTTCTAGGCGTACCTTGATCGTATTCAAGTTGTACGAGAGAGTTGAACGGCGTTCCGGCCGGCTCCAGCCCGGTTCTGTCCCATATGCTGCTCTTTACCCTGGAATAGGCAAGAACAAATGTAAATACTTTGGCAATACTTTGAATCGAAAAGCGCTTTTCGGCATCGGCGAAAGAAAATTCATCACCCTCTACAGTTGTAAGATGGACACCGAATTGATCAGGATTAACATCTGCCAGTTCAGGTATGTAGTCAGCTACCCGGCCTATATCTTCAATCGACTGCAGCTCATGGTATATTTCCTGAAAGATTGTTTCGTAATGCATTTTCATTTTTTATAGCTAAAGACAAAGATAAATATTCCGTTTGTATGTCCGATTCAATCACCTAACGTCACTATTCCCGAATATGACCTATGAGTCCTCTCCGAAAACCTCAAAACCCAATTTTATTGGTTTGCAACTTATTAAAAATAAATGTTCATCTTGTGAAATTTTCAAGAAAAAAGACTTATCGGAGGAGACTCACCCATTAAATACCAAAGATATATGAAAAACCAGTATTAATTGTCTCTTGAACAACTTTTTTTCTTAACTTTATCAGTTTAAACCGGGGAATTAAAAAACTGATATGAAAAGGAGTTTTTTACAGTAAAATGAATTGCATGTTTTGCCTTAAAAGTTGTTTTTATTAATACAGAGGGTGGTTGTAAATCTTTTACCTGGAATGAATCATTAAAGTAATATATATGAAGAAATTGTTTTTCTACCTTTCATTTTGGTGTTTATTTTTCTTTACCGCATCTGCCGATGAGGGGATGTGGATGTTGCATTCACTTAAGCAACAAAAACTGAATGACATGAAGGAGCTAGGGCTAAAGCTTGAAGATTATGATATATACAACCCCGATGGTTCTTCAATAAAAGATGCTGTTGTGCAGTTTGGCGGAGGGTGTACCGGGGAGGTTATCTCCTCACAGGGGCTTGTGCTGACCAATCACCATTGCGGATATGGCCGTATACAGCAGCATAGCACACTTGAAAACAACTATCTTGAGGAAGGCTTCTGGGCAATGACAAAAGCTGAAGAACTCCCAAATCCGGGTCTTACGGTAACCTTTATTGAAGAAATTGAAGAGGTAACCGGCTATGTTTTGCAGTGCTTAGAGAGAGACAGGGAAGAAGATACCGATGGGGCCCTTTTCCTCTCACCTTCTTATCTTAACAGGGTAGCAAGAGAGAAAGCAGGTGAAAAGTTCCTTTCTGAAAATTCAGGGACAGAGGTCGAAATAAAACCTTTCTTCAACGGGAATCAATATTATATGTTCACGAAAAAGATCTATTCCGATATACGTCTTGTAGGTGCTCCTCCCAGTTCTATAGGTAAGTTTGGCGCTGACACTGATAACTGGACCTGGCCGCGTCATACAGGCGACTTTGCTATTTTCCGTATCTATGCCGACAAAGATGGTAATCCTGCCGGATACTCTCCCGGGAACATTCCTCTCAGGCCAAAGCGATGGTTGACTATCTCGACAAAAGGAGTTAAAGAAAACGATTTTGCAATGCTGCTTGGCTTTCCCGGGACTACTAACAAATTCTACACTTCGTGGGAGGTGGCCGAACGAAGAGATATCGATAACACAGTTAGAATCAGGATGAGGGAGGTGCGTCAGAAAGCCATGCTTGAGGAGATGCTGAAAGATCCGGCGGTCAAGATTCAATATGCTTCCAAATATTCCGGATCAACAAACTCTTATAAAAATGCAATAGGTACAAACTGGGCTATCAACATGCGTAATTTCGAGAAGGTGAAGTTAGAGCAACAGAACAGATTGTTGAAGTGGGCTGAAGAAAACAATCAACCCCGTTTTAAAAAAGCCTTGGATGAGATTGAGCGGATTGTGAAAGAGCGTGCAGATCTTCGTTACAGGAGATGGATGCTTAATGAAGGTATTGTGCGTGGATTGGAATTTTCTACATTGGCTACAGTCACAGCTGACAAGCTGGCAAAAGCATTGGAAGAAGGCAACCAATCTGAAGCAGATACGCTCAGGGCACAATTGATGAAAGAATACAGTATGTTTGCTGATAAAGACTACAACCGGGAAGTTGATAAAAAGGTAGCAAAAGAGATGATGCGTGAATATATCAGTTTGGTTCCTGAAGAGAATCTCCCTGGTTTTTTCAGTCTTATTTATAGTGATTTTGGCGGGAATAGCGATAGATTTGTCGATTTTCTGTTCAACCGTTCTCTTTTTGGGAATGAAATAAATATTCAAAACTTTAATGAAGGAGAGGTTGACGCAGAGACTATCATGAACGATCCAATGTTTCTATTCTCAAAATCGGTAGCTGAGGAATCTGCTTCGCTTGAGAAACAGCTGGCGGTCTTTGATGCTCCTTTTGCAATTGCCCGGAAGGCATATCTTGAAGGCATCCTGTCTATGGACGGACCTTATGCCTATTTTCCCGATGCCAACCTTACACTTCGCTTGTCGTACGGACAGGTTAAAGGATACAAGCCTGGCGATGCTATCTATTATGCGCACCAGACTACCCTCGACGGGGTAATTGAAAAAGAGGACCCCGGTAACTGGGAGTTTGTTGTTCCTGCAATGCTGAAAAAACTCTATCAGGAAGAAGATTTCGGACATTACGCAATGCACAACGGCAACATGCCTGTTGCTTTCGCTGCCACAACTCACACAACGGGAGGTAACTCGGGAAGCCCGGTCATGAACGGGAGTGGAGAGTTGATAGGAATCAATTTCGACCGTAACTGGGAAGGTGTTGGGGGTGATATACAGTTTCTGCCCGATTATCAGCGAAGCATTATTGTTGACATTCGCTACGTCCTATTCATAATTGATAAGTTTGCAGGAGCAGGCCATTTGCTGAAGGAGCTTGACATGAACTGATAAAGATTGTATGGCCCTTTTCACTGATATTCTGCGGCATTTAATTATGTCATTTCATAAGTCGTTGGCTACCTGTAATATTCAATTCTTTCCACTGATATTCTTCAATTATTAATTATATAAATAGTTCAGTCAGGCCTATTCTTAAACATCACTCAATGACAGCAATTCCTGTCAACGGAAAAGACTTATCAGAGAAGACTCGCTTATTAAAGCGGACTAAGGTGATTATTTTTTTAATACCTGACAATCAGCAAAAAAGCATGAGGCTCTGTGGCGTCTATTTATGCTGATTGCTAATGGATTATGTGGCCATTCCAAGCTTTTTTACCGAAGCGGCCCCCATATAATAACAAGTTAATAAAAAAAGTAGTTCAATAGCAACTCTATTACCTAATTAAGTGTTATAATTGTAAGAATATTCACACGAAATAAAACACAATGTTATGAAAGCATCGGTCGGTTACTTTTTGTTCGTCTGTGTAATTATTTCCATTGCCGGTTGCAGTAGCTCAAAACTTGGCATATTTGATAGCAAGGCAGATAAAATAATTGGGTTGTGGGAGGTGAAGGCGATCCATAACAGCGATGAATCGGGTTATAAGGTAATCCCGTCAGGGATGTTCAAGATGATTTTCCCCGATGGCAGATTTATGAATTTCATGTCGACTGAAAAAGGGGCAATAATAACTGTTGACGGTACATATAGGCTTGAAGGCGATATTTATACAGAAGAGATAGTGAATTCTTTCAATAAAAGCCAGGAGGGAAAGGATAACCCTCTTAATATAAAGCTTACGCATGAAAATTTTATGTATCTCCGCTGGTTTCAGCCAATTGATGAGTTTGGAGTGAAGCAGAACAGGTGGATAGAAGAGATATGGCAGAGAGTATGTATCGAGGATCTTGATGTAAGTAATGTGGACTTGCGGCAAGAACTGAAGCAGCTGCTTATTAATGAAGAGGTAATAGAAAAGGTAGTGGAATAGTAAATATGAATAAAATTGATGGCGACATTTTCAGAGCCGCCATCTAAAGAAAAAAATCATAAACGCTGTAACGCTTCATCCAGATCTGCTTTAATATCGTCTATATGCTCAAGGCCAAGCGATACCCGAAGTAGGTTAGGATATACACCGGCGGCAACTTGTGCTTCATCGGAGAGTTGCTGATGCGTGGTACTTGCAGGATGTATGATCAGCGTTTTGGCGTCCCCCACATTTGCAAGGTGACTTATTAAAGATAGATTGTCAATAATCTTTGCTGATTGCTGAACATCCCCTTTCACGAAAAATGAGAGTACTCCACCATACCCGTTGTTTTTAAGATACTTTTTAGCCAGTTCATGGTATTTGCTGCTTTCTAAACCAGGATAGTTCACCCCCTCCACCTTAGGATGTTTTTCCAGCCATCGGGCAAGTTCCAGTGCGTTCGAGTTTGTACGTTCTGCACGCAACGAAAGTGTTTCCAGTCCCAGCAGCAACAGGAATGAGTTGAAAGGACTGTTAACAGGTCCAATGTCGCGAAGCCCTTCTACGCGGCAACGTATTGCATAAGCAATATTCCCAAAGGGAGATTTATCCCCGAAGTTTTCCCAGAAATTAAGGCCATGATACCCCTCCGATGGTTCACTGAACATAGGATACTTACCGTTTCCCCAGTTGAAATTGCCACCATCGATAATCACCCCTCCCATTGAGGTTCCATGTCCGCCAATCCATTTAGTTGCTGAATGCAGCACTACGTTAGCACCCCACTCAATTGGGTTGAAAAGGTATCCTCCCTGACCAAACGTATTGTCCACAACCACTGGAATATCATGTTTGTGTGCTACTGAAATAATAGCTTCAAAATCAGGGATATTGTATTCTGGATTACCGATATTCTCAAGATAAATGGCCTTGGTCCTGTCATCGATAAGTGATTCAATACTTACTACATTATCACCATCAGCAAAACGGACCTCAATACCAAGGCGGGCAAAGGCCACCTTAAACAAATTGTATGTACCTCCATATATGAACGATGTGGAAACTATATTATCTCCAGCAACGGCAAGATTGTTTATGGCAATAAACTGTGCCGCCTGTCCCGAAGAAGTTGCCACTGCGGCTACGCCTCCTTCAAGGGCTGCCATTCGTTTTTCGAACACATCGGTAGTGGGGTTCTGCAGCCGGGTATAGATATTACCGAACTCTTTTAATCCAAACAGGTTGGCGCCATGTTCGGCGCTTTTAAATGTGTAAGCTGTGGTTTGATAAATAGGAACCGCTCTTGCACCAGTTACCGGGTCGGGTTCCTGTCCCGCATGTATTTGCAGGGTTTCAAAATGTTTCTTTCCCATATTTTTAAAAATTAATATTCCGCAAAAATACGAGAAAAAATGCAAAACGTCTAAGTTTGTCGTAAATAAGTGATATTTTAACACTTAATCATTAAACAACCTGCTCCTGGCAATCATGCATGCTCCTATAATGCCAGCCTTGTTTTTTAGTTTCGAAGTTAAGATTCGCGTATCTTTATTAACCAGGTTAAGCGAGTATTTTTTGATTGAGTTCCTTATTGGGAGCATGATAAATCCATCTGTTTCAGCTACCTGTCCTCCAATCACCACCAGCTCCGGATTAAAAATGTTGATTAATCCAGCAATATATTTCCCTAATTTGTTTCCCACCTCTTCCACAATCTCAATACAGAGGGGATCTTCCATGTTTGTGGCTTTAATGATGTCGGTGAGTGTCAGTTTGCTCAGATCTTTAACATGCTCTGTAAGAATGGAGCTCTCGCCCTTTGCAATTCGTTCAAGAATAGTTCTGTGAATAGCCAAACCTGATGCTTCGGTCTCCAGGCATCCCTTTTTACCGCAATGGCAAATAATTTCATTATCAAAAATCGGAAAATGTCCGAATTCACCCGAGAATCCCGATTTTCCGTAATAGGGCTTGCCATCTATTATAATACCTATACCAAGTCCCCATGAGATATTCACAAAAATCACATTCTGTTCACCCTCCACAATTCCTTTCATATATTCGCCATAGGCCATAGCACGAGTGTCGTTATCAATACCCACATTATGATTGAGCTTTTTAGAAAGCGTTTCACTGATAGGGCTCTCGCTAAAGTAGAAGCTGCTGTAACTATATCCTGATTCAGGGTTTACCCGTCCCGATATATTCAGGTTGATATTAAAAATTTTTTTCTTCAGATCGCCCGTCTTATCAATAAAGTTTTGTATGTAATCACAAAGCATGTCGAATGACTCAGGTGTGTTCTCATACGTGTATGATATCCCTATCTGATGATCAACAATGTTTCCTGTAAAATCCATAAGGGCAATATTCAGATGATGCCGGCTCATATCCACTCCCACGAAATAGGCCGATGAGGGGTTCAATCCATAAACACTTGGATGCCTTCCCCCTGGAGTGTGTATTTTCCCGAACTCGTCTATCAGCCCCTGAGCCATAAGCTCCGTGATAAATTTTGTGACTGTGGGTACACTTAAATCCAGCTCTCTTGATAACTCAGATATAGTATCGTTGCCCGATGTAATAAAATGGGTAATAATGTCTTTCTTTATCTGGATGTTTTTTGGGCTTTTGTCGTCTTTAAAAAAAAATTTTTTCTCCATTACATTCTTGATGAATAATTATTGATTTAGCAAGAGGGTGTGTTTTTCATTTTTAGAATATCTAAAAATGAAAAAATTATCACTTTTATCTTTGACCGTAAACATATCAAATGCGGTTGATTACAATCATACATAGTGATTTATCATGCTCGGGATACAAAATTACAACTATTTTTGGTTAATCAAAACTAAAAATGAAATCTATTCAAAATGTATAAGAATCTTTCTCTGATATTTCATTTTTTTTAATTAATTATGCATCTTTGTAATTAATTAGTGTCTTTCTCGCCTGATATGGATACTATTGAACAAGTCGGCATACTATAAATTAATAAACTATGAAATACTTTTTTCTTGTACCCGCTGCTTCAGTTACAGCGCTGGTATTTGCTTATTATTTCTTTAAAAAAATGATGAGGGAGAGTGAAGGGACAGAGAAAATGAAAACCATTGCTCAATACGTCCGCGAAGGTGCCATGTCTTATCTTAAACAGCAGTATAAAGTGGTCACTGTTGTGTTTATTATTCTGGCAGTAATCTTTGCAGCAATGGCATTCTTCGGTTTACAGAACAACTGGGTCCCTTTCGCTTTTCTCACTGGTGGTTTTTTTTCGGGGTTGGCAGGTTTCTTCGGCATGAAAACGGCAACTTACGCTTCAGCCAGGACAGCCAACGCGGTGCGACGGTCACTGAACAGCGGATTACAGATAGCTTTCAGGTCGGGGGCTGTGATGGGCCTGGTTGTAGTAGGACTGGCACTGTTAGATATCTCGGCATGGTTTCTTATTCTTAACTTTTTTGTGGAGAATGCCGATGCCGGACATAAGCTAATTATGATAACCACTACCATGCTTACTTTTGGAATGGGAGCCTCCACTCAGGCCCTGTTTGCCCGTGTGGGAGGTGGAATCTATACTAAGGCTGCCGATGTAGGTGCTGATCTTGTGGGCAAGGTTGAAGCTGGCATTCCTGAGGATGATCCACGTAATCCCGCTACCATAGCCGATAATGTAGGAGATAACGTGGGCGATGTAGCCGGCATGGGCGCCGACCTGTATGAGTCGTATTGCGGATCTATTCTTTCTACTGCAGCTCTTGGCGCCTCGGCCTTTATATTAGATCCAGCTATGCAGCAGAGAGCAGTTTTTGCACCCATGATCATAGCTGGTATTGGTGTATTCCTCTCAATTATTGGAATTTTCCTGGTAAAGACGAAAGAGAATGCTACTGTAAAAGATCTTATGAGATCACTCAACAGGGGTGTAAACGTAAGTGCATTTTTGATTGCAGCCTGTACTTTTCTCATTTTATATTTGCTCGAGTTCAACAACTGGCTTGGATTGTCGTTTTCAGTTATAACAGGGCTTCTTGCCGGGATTATCATAGGACAGGGTACCGAATATTTTACCTCTCACTCCTACAAGCCTACAAGAAATATTGCCAACAGTGCAAAAACGGGACCGGCTACAGTAATAATATCAGGTATGGGTACAGGACTTGTTTCCACTGTTATCCCGGTAATAACCATAGCACTTGCAATTCTTATATCATATCTTTCCGCAACACGTTTCGATATTAATAATATGCTTACTGCCGAGAACCTTAGTATGGGATTGTACGGCATAGCCATCGCGGCAGTCGGAATGCTCTCTACGCTGGGGATTACCCTGGCTACCGATGCTTATGGTCCCATTGCCGATAATGCTGGCGGAAATGCAGAGATGAGCGGTCTTGAGCCGGAGGTGAGAAAACGTACCGATGCGCTGGATTCATTGGGTAACACTACTGCCGCAACAGGTAAAGGTTTTGCCATCGGGTCGGCAGCACTTACAGGACTGGCTTTGCTGGCATCATATATGGAGGAGATAAGGATTGGCATGCTTCGCATAGGCGACAATATTCTTGAATTTGCCAATGGCGAAACGGTAGAGGTTGCAAAGGCCAGCTTCGTAGATTTTATGGATTATTTCCAGGTTACACTGATGAATCCGAAAGTGCTTTCCGGCATCTTTATAGGCTCTATGATGGCTTTTCTTTTCTGTGGCCTGACCATTAATGCTGTTAGCAGGGCAGCTCAGAAAATGGTTGAAGAGGTGCGCCGCCAGTTCAGGGAAATTAAAGGAATATTAACCGGAGAGGCTACTCCCGACTATGCTCGTTGCGTGGCTATCTCAACCAGAGGAGCACAACACGAGATGCTGTTACCCTCTCTGCTGGCAATTATTGTTCCAGTACTTACCGGGCTTATGCTGGGTGTGGCAGGTGTAATGGGCTTACTGGCCGGAGGGCTGGGTGCTGGATTTGTACTTGCGGTTTTTATGGCCAACTCAGGCGGAGCCTGGGATAATGCCAAAAAGTACATTGAGGAGGGACATCTTGGAGGAAAGGGAGGTGAAGCTCACAAGGCTACTGTTGTGGGTGATACAGTGGGCGACCCGTTTAAAGACACTTCCGGCCCGTCATTGAATATACTTATAAAACTAATGAGTATGGTTTCCATTGTGATGGCCGGCCTTACGGTATCGTGGAGCCTTTTGTGAACTATTGCGATAAGTGAGAGCAGATAAAAAGCTTGCTTTTGATATGCCGAGCGCAGCAATAGTCTAACTTTAGTGAATATTATCATTTTGTGTATATTGTGATCGAATAACTTTTTGTAAATTTGTCGGCTTAAAATCAAGACTCATTTTGAAATAATCATTAACATCAAAATAGCAATTAAATTATGAGCTTTCTGACGAACGACAAATTAACAATTGTGGGAGCTGCTGGTATGATCGGCTCAAATATGGTGCAGACTGCCGCTATGATGCGCTTAACGCCTAATATATGCCTTTACGACCCGTTTACAAGGGGTTTGGAGGGTGTGGTTGAGGAGATGCGTCATTGCGGATTTGAAGGTGTAAACTTCACTTTTTCCACCGATGTAAAAGAGGCATTCACCGGTACAAAATATATGATCTCATCGGGTGGTGCACCTCGAAAAGATGGGATGACACGCGAAGATTTGTTGAAAGGAAATGCCGAAATAGCTGCCCAGCTTGGGAAAAATATCAAATTGTACTGCCCCGGCCTTAAGCATCTCACCGTTATTTTCAATCCTGCTGATATTACTGGCCTGGTAGCATTGATCTACTCAGGTCTGAAACCTTCACAAGTAACCACATTGGCGGCGTTAGACAGCACACGCCTGCAAAGCGAACTGGCAAAACACTTTGGTGTTGACCAGAGCAGCGTAACCGGTGCCAGGACTTATGGAGGGCACGGTGAACAGATGGCTGTTTTCGCTTCAACAGCGAAAGTAGGCGACAAGCTATTAACAGACCTCATAGGAACACCTTCACTGACAAATGAAGAGTGGAGTGAACTTAAGAAACGTGTTACCAAAGGTGGCGCAAACATTATAAAGCTGCGTGGGCGTTCTTCATTCCAGAGTCCTGCATACACATCGGTAGAGATGATTCGTGCAGCCATGGGTGGTGAAGAATTCCGCTGGCCTTCCGGATGCTACGTGAATGATCACGAATTTGGCCATATTATGATGGCAATGGAAACAACACTTGACACTAACGGTGTGTCGTATGGTGAGGTAAAAGGTTCAGAAAGCGAAATTGAGGAATTGAAACAGAGCTACGGACACCTTGTCAAGCTTCGTGATGAGGTGATATCAATGGGTATCATCCCTTCAATAGATCAGTGGAGCAGTGTGAATCCTAATCTTTAAGTAGAGGTAGTTGTTATAATAATAAAAGGAGGCTGAAATTCAGTCTCCTTTTTTGTTATATTTTATTAGATATCAAGTTTGAAAAACATTTTCTACAAAGCGTTTTTGAATATCATTCAGAAGATTAAGTAGGCCGGCGTTATGTCGAACTTATTTATGTTCATATGATAAAAGTCGCCTATCACCCTCCAGCTCCCGTAACCGGGTGATATCCTGTGTTACTTCCTCACTCTCAGATATTCACCGTTTTCGCCACGTACAGCTGAATATTCAATATAAATAAATCGCCCCTTGAAGTCTGAGATCCAGAAAACAGCTTTATTCTCTTTGCCGCTCTTGAAATCCGTTAGAATACGTTCTACTACATGCACGCTTCCCAACGGTGTTACCCTTCTCCCCTTATCATTGTCAGCAGCATTTTAAAAGGTTCGCTTGCCCTTACTGCATGAGAAACATTTGCCGGCATTATTATACAGTCTCCTTTTTCCAAAAAGTGAATTATGCCTCCCAGCTCTATCTCCGCCTTCCCTTCGAGTATTTGGACAAAAGCATCGTAGTTTGCGGTATGCTCGGTCAAACCCTGTTCTTTATCGAAAGAAAAGAGGGTAATATTTCCAGCCCTGTTTTTTGTTACCTGTTTGCTTACAACACCGCCCGAAGCATATTCTATCGATTCAGCCAGGGCAATGACTTTTGATTTTTCGTATGTTGCCATATTGTTATTCCTATAAAAAAAGTTAACTAAAATGATGTAGCTTATTTTTTTGTTATCCGTATTTTCCTATTTAAACATAGGAACTTATAAGTTGCAAGTTACAATTTGTGTAATATAGTTTTCCTTTAGAGGGCCATCTCTAAGCATTCAGCATCACCTTCATATCTTCATCAACGTTTGTGATCCCCGAAATACCGAAGTTGTTTACCAGTACATTTATTACATTGGGTGAAAGAAATGCAGGCAGGGTGGGGCCGAGATGTATATTCTTCACCCCTAAGGATAGAAGCGCCAGCAGTACAATTACCGCCTTTTGTTCATACCATGCAATATTGTAAACAATTGGCAGGTCGTTCAAATCATCCAATCCGAATGCTTCTTTGAGTGCTAGTGCAATTTTTACAAGCGAGAAGCTGTCGTTACACTGTCCCGCATCCAGTATGCGGGGAATGCCGTTGATATCACCCAGAGGAAGTTTGTTGTAACGGTATTTTGCACACCCTGCCGTAAGTATTACTGTATCTTTAGGAAGCTTTTCGGCGAATTCGGTATAGTAGTTGCGCCCGCTCATACGTCCGTCACAACCGCCCATAACGAAGAATTTACGTATTGCACCTGTTTTAACAGCATCAACCACTTTATCGGCCATTGCAATCACCTGATTGTGGGCAAAGCCTCCAATGATCTCACCCGATTCAATCTCTTCCGGTGGAGCACATTTTTGTGCATGTGCTATCAATGCTGAAAAATCTTTGGGTTGGCCATCCTTCCGGTCTTCTATATGCTTAAACCCTTCGAATCCCGATGCACCCGTGGTATACACCCTGTCAGTATAGGTGGACGATCTCTTTGGTGGAACAATACAGTTGGTAGTAAAAAGAATAACGCCATTGAAATTTTCAAAATCCTCTGTCTGGTGCCACCACGAGCTTCCATAATTTCCTACAAAGTGTTTGTATTTTTTGAATGCCGGGTAGTAATTAGCCGGGAGCATCTCGCTGTGTGTATAAACATCTACACCGGTTCCTTCGGTCTGTTTCAGAAGCTCTTCCATATCTTTCATATCGTGCCCGCTTATGAGGATACCCGGGTTTTTGCGAACACCCAGGTTAACTTTAGTTATTTCCGGATTTCCGTAGCTCGAAGTATTAGCCTTATCCAGCAACGCCATTGCCTGCACCCCGTATCTTCCGGTTTCCAGCACTAGTGCTGTCAGCTCATCAGCCGTTAGAGAATCGTTGGTCACATCAACCAGTGCCCGCTGCATAAAGCCATAGATTTCATTATCTTCATAACCAAGGTTGAATGCATGTTCAGCATAGGCTGCCATTCCCTTTAGCCCGTAAGTAGTCAATTCGCGCAGTGAACGGATATCTTCGTTTTTTGTAGTCAATATACCTGCATCCAATGCTTTTTCTGCCATCTCCTCTTCAGACTCACCGGTCCAGAAGGCCCCGTCGTAGGTAATACATTCAATGTTTCCACCTGCTGATATCAATCTCTCTTTGGCCGCGTTTCTCATTTCGTATGCCATTAGTATACGTGTGATGAAACGGCTTTTATCGAAATTCGCGTTGGTGATAGTCATAAAGAGGCTGTCGGTAATAAACTTGTTTATTTCTGGTATCTCAATGCCAAGTTCCCTTAACCGGACGGTATAATGCGAAATCCCTTTGCAGAGAAACATCAACAAATCCTGCAGATTAGCTACATCGGCAGTTTTTCCGCAGACACCCTTTACGGTACAACCTGTATTTTTACTGGTTTCCTGACACTGAAAGCAAAACATTTTTTCCATATACTTTTGTTTTTATTGTTATTGAGTGATGCAAATATATCCTGATTCAATAGCAAAATGTGTAACCAATGTTACAATTTATCGATTTAATAATATTTAACAAATGAAGTCATTGTCTGATCTTCCCCTAGTTGTACCTTTGTTTCAAAACAAAAATGCGATGTCAGAATACAATATAACCTTGTGTCCTCTTTTCTACAATCTATCATTAGAGGAGACAGATGAAATTCTGGAACGCTCTGTATCTGAAGTACGAACATTGGACAAAGGCAATTATGTTACCCGTCAGGGTGATAAAATAAACTGTCTTTACCTGCTGATGGATGGTCTCGTACGAACGGAAATGGTTGCCAAAGATGGAAATGTTCTTGAGATTGAGTTCATTGAACCTGTGAGACCGCTAGCCCCTGCCTTTCTTGTTGCTTCCGAAAACCGGTATCCGGTAGATGTGATCACTGCTGAGAGAAGCGTTTTTTATGTTATTCCCAAATCGTTGTGGTTAAAGGAGATGATGATGAATGAAAAGCTGCTTATCAACTTTATGAAAGTCAACTCCAATATAACAGTCTTTCTTTCAAAAAAGTTGCAAATGATGTCGATTAAAAGTCTCAAGGGCAAGCTCTCTCTATATATACTTGAGAATACAACCCCACAGAATAACTCTTTTATTTTAAGGCGCACCCAGACACAATTAGCGGAATATTTTGGAGTACAGCGCCCTTCCTTGGCACGCACTCTTGGTGAAATGATCCGTGAAGGGTTGATATCGCTTTATAAAAGAGAACTGAAAGTGCTTGACAGAAAAAAGCTGGAAGATTTGGTTTAACACCTCCATTTTGGTTTTTGTAATGATTTACCGGTGAAAAGCAGTTTAGACTAAAATAAAAGTATATATTTGCAAAGAAAGAGGAAAAAGTATTCACTATCATATTAATCTAAAAGTCATGAGTAATCAATTATCAAGAAGAAAATTTATTAAAACGGCTGCTGTAGGTGCCGTTGGTGTTACTGTTTTTCCACAGTTTCTAACTTCGTGTAAACAAAACAAGGCTGCAGGTAGTGATGACGAAATCATTCGCCTTGGTTTTATAGGCCTTGGCCAGCAGGCTATGTATCTGTTAAATGGATTTATTGGTATTCCGGGAGTGCAGGTGGTTGCCGGAAGCGATGTTTACGGTATAAAACGGGAGCGGTTCTTAAAGCGTGTGAACGCGCATTATGCTGATAAGCAGCAGGAAGTTGCCGTTGAAACGTATGAGAACTACAAGGATCTGATTGCGCGCGAAGATATTGATGCTGTGGTTATTGCCACGCCAGATCACTGGCATGCTTTTATGGCGATAGATGCCTGCAATGCAAAGAAAAACATCTATCTGGAAAAACCGCTGACATTTACCATTAAGGAGGGTCAGATGCTGGTGAAAGCTGTTCGCGACAATGGTGTGATTCTTGGTGTAGGCAGTCAGCAGCGCTCCGACGCTAATTTCCAGCACGCCGTGAAAATGGTACAGGAAGGAAAGATTGGCAAAATAGAAAAAGTAAACGCCTATGTAGGCGCTCCTCCCAAACCGTACGATCTTCCCGAGGAACCCGTTCCTGCCGATTTGAACTGGCCTTTATGGTTGGGCCCGTCTGAGTTTGTTCATTACAACTCCCAGCTGAACCCACCAATATCGCTCGATCCTGAACAGAATGAACAGTTCTGGGGCGCATGGCGCTGGTATAAGGAGCTTGGTGGCGGTTTCACCACAGACTGGGGCGCACATATGTTTGATATAGTTCAGTGGGGCCTTGAGATGGATAACAGCGGACCCGTTGAAATTATTCCCGCCGGCTATGAAGATACAAAATTCCTCACCTATAAATATGCCAACGGCGTTGTTATGACCGAAGAGCCTTTCGATGAGCAACAGACCAAAGGTGTGAAATTCTGGGGCGACAAAGGGTGGATAGAGGTTTCGAGAGGCCATTTCGTTGCGTCAGACGACAGCCTGTTACCTCCAAAGGTGGAAGTTGCAGAGGGCGCTTATGAGACTAAAATACCACATCTCGAAAATTTTATTGAATCATTAAAGGCAAAGACCGATCCGGTTGTCCCCGTGGAGACAGGTCATCGTTCTTGTACCGTATGTACGCTGGGTAACATCGCCTACGATCTGGGCCGTCCCATCAAGTGGGATCCGGCAACAGAGAAGTTTGTTGATGATACGGAAGCCGAAGCCAACAGGCTTTTTAATAAAACTTACAGCGAAGGATACGTCTTGTGACAATAGAATCGTAATTAATTATAAAAGCTGCCACATGGCAGCTTTTTTTCACTCTTCCGGTTTGAGCATGATCCCCAGCTCATCCAGCTGTTCCTGCTCAACTCGCGAAGGCGCATCAATCATCACATCTCGTCCTGCCGTATTTTTAGGGAAGGCAATACAGTCGCGGATACTGTCTAACCCCGCAAATATAGATACAAACCGGTCAAGCCCAAAAGCTATTCCACCATGCGGAGGCGCACCAAACCTGAATGCATTCATAAGGAACCCGAATTGTTCCTGCGCCTTTTCTTCGGTAAAACCCAGTACCGAGAACATCTTCTTCTGCAAAGCACTGTCATGGATACGTATTGAGCCACCGCCAACTTCCACGCCATTGATTACCATGTCGTATGCATTGGCACGTACGTCTCCTGGGTTGGAGTCGAGCAGGGGTATATCTTCTGGTTTAGGAGATGTGAACGGGTGGTGTTTAGCGAAAAACCGATTCATCTCTTCATCCCTTTCCAATAATGGGAAATCAACCACCCATAGGCATTGATAGTTGTTTTTGTCTCTCAGTCCCAGGCGCGATCCCATCTCCAGACGCAATTCAGACAGCTGTCTCTGAGTCTTCTCCCTCTCGCCGGCTAGCATCAGTATCAGATCGCCCTGCCTGGCATTGCAGCGTTCAGCCCATTTCAGCAGCACCTCTTCGCCGTAGAATTTATCTACCGATGACTTGAGTGATCCATCTTCGTTATAACGCACATAGATAAGGCCTTTGGCTCCAATCTGGGGCCGTTTCACGAAATCAGTCAGTTCATCAAGTTGTTTGCGGGTGTAGGTAGCGCAACCTTCCGCACAGATGGCACCTACATATTCGGCGCTGTCAAAAACCCCGAAATTGTGTTTCGTTGTCAGATCCTTCATTTCATTGAAGGTCATCCCGAAGCGTGTATCCGGCTTGTCGGAGCCGTAGAGGCGCATAGCATCGGCGTAGCTTATACGTGGAAAGTCGGAAATATCTATTCCTTTTATAGTCTTAAAGAGATGTTTAGTGAGCCCTTCAAAAATGTTCAGCACATCTTCCTGCTGCACGAACGACATCTCGCAGTCTATCTGCGTAAACTCAGGCTGACGGTCTGCACGCAGGTCCTCATCGCGGAAACATTTCACAATCTGAAAATAACGGTCGAAACCCGAAACCATCAGCAGCTGCTTAAAGAGCTGCGGCGATTGCGGCAGCGCGTAAAACTCTCCCTGGTTCATACGTGATGGAACAATGAAATCGCGTGCTCCTTCGGGTGTTGACCCGATAAGTACCGGTGTCTCCACTTCTAAAAAATCTCTTTCATCGAGATAACGTCGTGTCTCAAATGCCATTCTATGTCGCAGCTCCAAGTTTCGGCGTACCACATTGCGGCGCAGGTCTAGATAGCGGTACTTCATTCGAAGCTCATCGCCTCCGTCTGTTTCGGTTTCTATGGTGAATGGTGGTGTTTCGGCCGGATTCAGCACATTCAGTTTCGAAGTGATGATCTCGATGTCTCCCGTAGGAATATGTGGGTTTTTGCTTGAGCGTTCCTTTACCGTTCCGGTGACCTGTATTACCCATTCCCGGCCAAGCTTGTTTGCCTGATCGAACAGGTTATTGTCCACCTCCTGGTTAAACGACAGTTGAGTTATACCGTAACGGTCACGGAGGTCGATAAAGGTCATTCCGCCCATCTTGCGAATTTTGGAGACCCAGCCGGCTAAAGTCACCTCTTTGTTTGCATCTGTTAAGCGTAGTTCGCCGCAAGTGCTGTTTCTGTACATAAATGATTACTCTTTATAGATTGAGTGTCTGAATAAAAAAATTACCCCGACAGATATAAAATTGAGTGCAAATGTACATAAAAATGTACAAAACAGGTTGAAAAAATGTCTCAATGGATAAAAATCATCCCAAATAACTGAAAAAAGTTAACCTCAAGCGAACGCTATTTCCATGATAATCCCGAGATTGCATTGTGTTAATCGCTTTAAAATCCTGTAACTTTGTGATCAGCAACAACAAATGTTTGCAAGCCATTTAAAAAAGGAATTATTCCATTCTCCCCACCCTGAAATAACATCAACTTAATTTGTGTATTTAATACTCTTATTTGTGATTTTATAGTTAATAATAAATGAAGATAAGAGGTTTTCCATGGCAAAAT
>NZ_DIQL01000021.1:0-132 GCF_002427225.1 Proteiniphilum sp. UBA5463
GCAGGCCATAGGAATGAACGGTAAAGGGTAGAATAAAAAATCCCTTTTTCACGTGCTGTTCCTCCTGTAACCTTAATATGTGATAATAATTCCTCCCATGTTTTATCAGCCTCCTTCGCTACCTGCGTAAAG
>NZ_DIQL01000021.1:314-2587 GCF_002427225.1 Proteiniphilum sp. UBA5463
GGAAAATCCTATTTTTAGTTCCAGCGGTTTATCTTTTCCTCTCCCTTTGTTCTTATTATTTCCACCCGACACAACAAAGTTTTCATTCTCTTCAAACTCCACCAACGAGACCTCATGCCGTTTGTCTTTCAGAGTTCGAATATCCTCTATGGGATAATTGGAGATCGCGTAGAAATACATTTTCCCTTCAGCATCCTGGAAACCGGAAAAGACGTACTTGCCCACCTTCTCAATCTTCCAATCCTTCACCCGGTTGTTGGAACGTGCCATATCGGCAATCAACTTCTTTTTTGCTCCCTTTGGATAAGTATATTGATGAAACCCGCAACGCAGTGTGGAGGTCAGTTCCGCGTCGATACCGTATGTTTCGAGAAATACCCGGTAGTATCCCGGATGAGCCGATTCGTTATCATGACTGAAAGCGGAAGCATAATTTCCAGGCGTGACCTCTCCCGTGACTGGTAGCAGGGGAATATGCAACAGGTTCCAGTGACCTTTGTTGGTGTGGGCAAATCCGTAGATTACCGTGTCTTCGTACTGATAACCGGCACCGCTTCTGAACTGTGTTACCGGGCTTAGCTGCACCATTGCATTGGGTAGTGAAGCGCCTGGAAAGACCTCGGCTCCCCAGGTGCGATTTTTCCAGGTACGTACATATCCCAGATCTTCGGGTTCCCATAGGGTGGCTGTACCTAAGAAAGGGTTTACATAGTCAGTGAGTTTTTTCTCTGCTGTACCTGTGCAACCGAATAAAACGATCGACAAAAAAGTAATCGGATAAATTAATTTCATTTTTTTTGCTGAAATTTCAAAATTCAATTTTGTTTAATTTGACAGTCTGGAAAACCTCATGTTTCCAATATTAGATAAAGAATGAGCTCCCTTTCATATCTGCCAAAAATGGATTCACCAGCGAAAATAAGCAAAACAAATTAGTTTTTGAAACATTTGTCGGCAGAATCCAGGTGGCGTTCCCAGTCGTACTCCGTCACATCATGTTTGCCGGTCCTGATGTAACATCCGACATCACCAGTGATGGGTGTATGTAATGCCGGCATTTCATCCGACTTTATATTGCCGAAATGCAATGAGTTGCCTTTTATATGAATGTAAGGAGAAGGAAAAGGGCTGATATCTCACTGAGAATATCGGTCAGGGACGTGTAGGTACATTTTTTATCAGGATGAAAAGTAAAGTGAGATTATTTTTCGATAAAATGACAGGAATCGTCTGCTATCACGTCTCTTCATCCAAACGGGGATTATTCTAGATGACAGCCAACTGATTATTATTAACTGTAACGTTGACTACAGGCCGTAGAAGAAATTGTTAGGGGACTCAGCTTCAAGATCTGTTAAAAGATAAACACAGATCGATGTGAAATAAGAGTTGAAAAATCTTTCAGGCATGTCTGAATACAAGATTACCCTGACAGGGCAGATCTGCTTACCATGAGAGATACAAACCACTTCTTGCAGGCAACTGTCTGAGCGGTTTCTTTGGTAGCACGCGGATTCACTCTGAACTCCAACTAATAACAACAGTTTCTTCTGATTCTATGCTTAGTGTGTTGTCTGTCATAGATGCAGTACCGTTAGAAAATAGGATAACAGGGTCTTTAAGATCGAAGGGTGTGAATATTTCAATATCTCTCTTTGATTCTGATTTATTTATTATTATACTGATATATTGATTGCCTTTTTTTAATGTTTTCATTAACATTTCATGCTGAAAGGGGATGAAATGAATTTCGGTATCTATATTCACGTGTTTCTCAAGAAACATGATAAATGGTCCAAAATCATCTTTAATTCGCGTACCCAGACCCACTAACGAGGGAATCCACACTACTTGTCCTTGTCCATAATGATTTACGAGGCTCGTTATTTTATCTTTTTCCAATCCGTTTGGTTTACCGGTTTCTGGAATTATATATCCCTTTAATGCATGGGAAGTCAGTTTTTCCCGGCCTACTTGTAAATGGAACAGGTTATCAGTGAATTTAAATTCAGAGACGCTCCCCCCAAACAGATCTTTTAAAGGGAAGTTATTCATCATCACGCAAATGGCGTTTTCATCGTAATACCCCGTAAGCCCATCAATAATTAACTGACCTTCGTTGCTTACAAAATGGCGAAGTTTATCGTAATAGTTTACAGGTATGGCAATTTGGTTCGAAAGCACCACTGTATGTCCTTTATAGGAGGATTTGTTGAAATCGAATTCGCCCAGTTCTTCGAATGAAGGTTGCAAGTGGACTTGCAAACTTAATT
>NZ_DIQL01000006.1:0-23213 GCF_002427225.1 Proteiniphilum sp. UBA5463
AACCTCACCGGGAAGCCTTTAAACTCAAATCCCTTTTCGCCTAACTTATAACCGTCCACGCGTTTGGCAACGCTTTCCTTGTTTCCGCCTGTTCTTGCCACGCCGGAGAGGTCGCCTTTCATGTCGGCGGCAAAGACGGGCACTCCCATTTCGCTGAATGTTTCCGAAAGTGTTTGCAAGGTGACGGTTTTTCCTGTTCCTGTGGCACCTGTTATTAGTCCGTGGCGGTTTGCCATTTTGGGGATAAGGCAAACTTCAGCCTCGTCGTTGATGGCTATAAAAGCGCGTTTGCTGTTGTCGAACATAGGTTTGTAAAGTTTTAGTAGGTATGATGGACACAAAGTTAAGGAAATATTTGAAAAAGATGTGTGAAGTTCAGAGAATAATGGTATTACAAAATTTGCCGGGACACAGGGTTAAGCATATAAAGTTTAATTGCCATCTTGTATGATATAATGCCTCGTTAAATCTTCATTTATAATAAAGATAGTCAATAAGTTACGCTTGATCCTTAAAAGTACCATACTCTGCTGAAATTCAGCGAATTATAAGAATCGTTTTAATAAATTGCCGAAGTGTTGATGATATACATTCACCACAATAACTCTCAGTTAATGAATTTCTATTTAAAGTATGAGAAAAATGTTGAAATATGCGAAGTTACTGATTACACTTGGATTAATTATCGTTGTTACAGAAAACTTTCTCCATATCACAAAAGGTCTCTACAATTGTATATGCAGAAGCACGAAAGCATAAAAAATTGAGAGAAATATTTTAGTCAAAACTCCGCTTGATCGGTACATGGAATAGGGAGTATTAAATAGCACTGAACAAAATATATTGCAGATTTATAAGAAATTAGTAGTAATTCACGATAACCTGTTTACCCATTTTTTTGAGATTTTCAGATAATGTTTCAACTAGTTTCAACTTCATGGTTAAATCAATAGGTTGTCCTTGATGAGCTTGGTTAATACTCTGACCAACGAAAAATTCCACATCAGTAGCTTCTTCAAAAAGAATGTTGCCCAAGAGTGAAGCACCATCCTTCTTATTACTGTGCTTAGGTGTTAAATCGTTTACTGATAAATATTTTGCTGACAAATCGAGTAAACGGCGTAATGTGAGTACTCCTTCTGTTGTTAAATCTATTCCTTCAATATATCCGATAGGTGGAACATCTTTGTCGTGAAATTCACAACTTGTCCTTAACGGTTTATTTAAATATCGCGCAACTATTTGGGAGCTGGTGCCACCGCAAACTACTTTTTTACCCTCTTTCGAGAGAAACATGGCTACACAAGCATCATCCTTCTCTTTGTCTACCGGTGGTCCCACCATTAGGTTAACCCGCTTCCTTTTTCTAGCTTTTACTACTGCTACGGTGGTATCATCGCCAGGTTTGTCAAGATAAAGATCGTTACAAGCTGCAGCAATATTACATGCGACGCAACGGGCCGACATCGGGGAGTCAACAATTCGGTTAATGTATTTGATAATATCGCTACGTCCCCAACCGAAATTCAATATTTTTCCCACGCCCGCATGCAGTACACCATCGGACATCATAATTGCCATATCGTCTTCTACCATGTGTAATTCGCTTTTGTAAACCTTTTTGTCGCAAATAATATATTCATTCCGCTTCAAATCCTCACATCGTTTATTATGATAATAAATAACTTGCGGATTGTCGAATTCCATCAGGAAGCCCTCCCCTGATTGGTTTACATGGATAACGGAAAAGGTGGAGTATGCAATTCCTCTCACCTTGCATGTAGGGAGTGATTGAATAATGGTTTCTATGCTTTCTTCTATGGATATATTGTTGGAAATCATGCAGCATAGAATTTTCGAAGTAAGTGTTGCCAGAATATTTGCCTTTACCCCGCTACCCAGGCCGTCAGCGAGGACAACTGTGGTAAAACCATCTTTCTGAACCGACTCTACTTTGTCGCCACACAGCTCTTCTCCTGTTTTATTAAGAGATGTGTAACCTGTTTCAAGATAAAAACACATAGGGAATTTTATTCTTTCTTATAAATATCTTTCAATTTTAATAATGCTACTTTTGTTTCCGCTGTTGTTTCTCCCAGTAGCGATGCAATTTCCTGTGCCACACGCATCTGTTTGCGAATTACGGCATCGGTTGTTTCAAATGTTTCTAACTTCATTTTTGTAAGCTTATCATCGTATTCCACTTTAGCGGTAACATCTCTCATCATGGCAAAAAGAGCTCGGTGTTCTTTTAAGATATTAATAGAAATATCTACATATAATTGGGTTTTGGGGATAAAATCTTTTAATATCTCTACATTTTTATTTTCCCTGTATGCATTCATGAAATCTGCTGTATTGAAGAAATCAACGGCCAACCGGCCTTTTAGAGATTCTTCTTCAATGCCAAACATCTCTTTTGCCTTTTTGTTGATTTCCAAAATATGCATGGAATCATCTAATACTACTACTCCATCGGCAGTGTTATGAATGATTTCGTACGACATAGATTCTGCCCGCTTTCTCATATATGGCAAGCAAATTTCTATTTCGGCGTAGCCATTAAGAACTGCCCACGCTTTATCCCGGCAAGATTTGTATCCGCAAGAACCACAATTTAACTCGTCTTCAGGACCGAACTTCCCTGTTTTGGCAAGAATAGTTTTAATTTCTTCCTCTGTTCCAATCTTACTCTTGTCCCTTATGCGTGGATAATTTTGAAAAAAACTGATATTCTCTGTATTCTGATTATCGTTAGTGGTAGATGAATTAATCTTTTCTTTTTCTTTCTGAACATATTTTTTTACTTCCAGCGTGGCTTTTATGCTCCCTCCTTTACTTTTAAGAATACATGGACCGTTTACACAGGAATTCTGACAGGTACTCAACTCCAGAAAAACACCCGAAAGGGTTTCAATATTCTCCAAAACCTGTACACATCTATCGGCTCCATCTACCGAAATATATTCGAAACCTTCGGGTAGGGATTCAAAAGATTTGATGATTCCCTGACTTACCGGGAAGGATTTTGATAAATTAATATGATTGTCGGCGGATTCGTTAAATTCAAAATGAGATATCTCTTTCGGAACAATGTTATTCTCTTTAAACATAACATCGATATCTTCAAATGTGAGTACTCCGTCAATAAAACCGCTCTCCCTGGCCTCACGTTTTTTTGCTATGCAAGGGCAAATGAAAACAATACTTGCGCCAGGTATGGCCATTTTTAGCATTTTGGCATGGGCAACCATGGGAGAATCAACAGGTGCTAAATATTTTAATGCTTTTGGGTAATACATCTGTATCATACTGCAGGCGGCAGGGCAAGCAGAAGAAATAAAATTTATAAACTTGCCCGATTCCATCAATTTTTCATATTCTTTTATTACGGCTTCTGCCCCTATTGCAGTTTCATGGGCATCGCAAAATCCCAGTTTACACAATGCTATACGAAACGGCTCAAAATCAGTCACATCAAAATTTGAAACAAATGAAGGAGCTACGCTAGCTATGACTTTAGAATTGGTCCTTAATAAAATCTCTACTTTATCTCTTTCGCTATGTACAATTTTAGCGTTCTGCGGACACACTAGCGTACACTTTCCGCATAAAATACACCTGTCTTTTATTATTTTTGCCTGATGATTAATGATATCTATAGCTTTCACGGGACATTCACGCAAACATAAATAACAATCCTTGCATTTTGCATCCTTAAATTCAAGATATTCAAACATAGAGTTTTCTGATTTAAATAGATATTGCTGGATAAATTTCATTAACGAAGAGCGCTTCGAAATTTTTTGAATTTACATTGTGCAAAAAAAAATTTTCTCCCGTTTTTTCAATTCTTGGCTCTTTTATTACCTCCACTGAAACTCCTTTGGAACATGAGCCGAGGCAAAAACAGGCTTGCAGCTCTATAAAGTCTTCTGCATTATATTTTTTAAGGAGTTCTTTCGCTTTTGTAATTACATCATAAGAGCCTTTAATATGGCAAGAACTTCCAACGCATATACGTATGCATATCATAACTGAGTGGTTTTTTCCGGTTATAAAAATTGAACCCACCCGAAAAAGTCACTTTTTTATAAAACAGTTTTAAAATACCGGTAAGCTATTTATCTAAAACTCTGATTCCAGACATTTTCAATGAGATCAAAACTAATTGTAAAGATAAATATATTTATTCAGATAAATGAAAATTTTTCGTTATGAAAATATTATTTCAAATTAATGTTTATCGTAAACTTGATTTGTTAAATATATTATCCGGGATAGTTTCATTAAACAGTATTTTTGTAATATTCACTCGTGTACCTTTGCCGTTTTTAAGAACATCTCTATAGAGAAATGACATCGGGAACCATCGGCCTCCAATTTTTTGAACCTTGGAAAAGGTGATTTCTTTAAGCTGCTTGCCACTCTTTGCAAATAATTGTGCCTGTAGCATTACAAAACGTTCTTTGTCTACCCATATTTTTTGCGAATGGTAGTTGATATCAGAGACGATTGCAGTCAGAGTGAGCTCCCAGCATTCCCGCCCGTCAATGGTCTGTTCACCCGTAACCTCAGCTTTGTATTGGTCAATCAGTCTCTTGTCGGTCATCATATCTTCGTAGCTTAAATCACTTCCCATAACCGATTGGCGCAGCATGTGCCCAGAAATTTGAATGGTGCGGTCAGTTGTAGGTGAATATACCCAAAGCTGCTTGTCAAGTTTGAGCATCTTCGTGCCTTTTTCACGAGCTGGTGCGAGATATTCGGTGAATGATTTTCTGTCGCCTTCCGTCCATATTTTCATTTCCATGGTTCGGGTTGCTCGAGCGGAATATATCTCCATCGTAGCAGTCATTATCTGTGTTTGGGCAGACATGTTTTCATCAACCTTGTCTAATATTGTATTAGCATCGGGTGTTTGTGAATTTACTGCCATAGTAAGCATAAGCATAAACAACAGAGAGTGCGTTCGCATGTTATTTTATTGTCTAAATGTAATATCTTCCTGTCTAATTTTCCAATTCCTTGAATAATTTTGCCGTTTGCCGTTTGTAAATTCCCGCTTCTGCAAGTAGTGCACCTACAACAGTGGAAATGAGTCCCGGTATAAAACCGATAACCAAGGTAGCCGGTGTTATTTTTGCACGGATAATATTGGAAATCATCAAATTCGATCCTTTAGATATATTGGTTATATCTAAACCGTACGTTTGTAAAAGCCAGGCGAAAAAAAGCCCTAATGCAGTGCCGGCTGCCGATCCGGCAATACCCACCAATATGGTCTCCATTATCAATGAGCGATAAATCTCCCCCTTGCTTTCTCCAATAGCAAGGCGAAGCCCAAACTCGCCATAGCGGCGCAACCCGCTTATCAATCCGGTGTTCCATAGAACTATAGACATTGCAAATATGAATACTATAATTATAATATTGGAAAGATTGTTAATAGTTGTATAAGACATTCCTGCAATGTTTGAATTTGATAACCTCGACATCACAGGAGTAAACTGGCCTGGTTGGCGTGCGTACCGTTTGTTGAAATCCGATACTATTTTTCCTGCTTTACGGTTATCATAAGTGCTGTTCCCCAGAAAACCAAGGATCTGATTTGCCGCATCTTCCATATTCAATGCTTCTTGTGCATCATTCAGATCGACCATTATCATACTCTTGTCAAGTACATTAACACCAAAATGCAACGTGCCGGCAACCGAGAGGTTGTACATTGACAATTCGCCATACATTGTTGTAGATATGAGCGTTATGGTATCATTAATATTCAGGCACATCTTAGTGAACAGTTCGTCGCTAATCAGTGTTTCTCCCCGTTTTTCGGGGAAACGCCCTTTTTTCAACAGTGAATGCAGCTCCATACGGTTAATCTCTTCGTTTGAGTTTATCAAGTTGAATGCCATCCCCTTCACATTTCCCTGAACGAGCGTGTTCCCAAGACTGTCAGGCACATCGAGTATGCTGCTAAAGAAAATTCTTTCTGTCCAAATACATTGAGGATATTGTTGTTGTAAGCTGGTCTTCAGCATATTTACGTCTATTAATGCAAAGTCGAGAGGCATTTGTGATTTATTGGCTGAATAACCACGTGTTTCAACACACAAGTGACCAGTGTTGAAAGCAGCATTTTTTTCGAGACTTTCGCCCATCACACCTCCAACGTATGCTTGCATAAAAACTGTAATCATTACCCCTAAAGCTACCACAATAAGCGGGAATAAACTTCGGTTGGGGTCTCGCAATAACCCTTTCAATAAAAACTTTATCATTGAACTTTTCCTTTAATGGCATCTGCAGGGTTCATCCTTGCAATTTTTCTTGCAGGGAGATAGCTTACCAATGCTGTTATTATTATCATAAACACAATAGATACCATAATGAGGTTAAGCGAAAAAAAAGGATAGATCTTATCCGGAATAGTTATGCCGAAATCGCTCGATCCTGAAGGCATTGGTATTCCGTTGATGGCATAATACAGACACACCGGAATTCCGTATATTGCGCCGAGCAAAATCGCCAATACGGCATTGATGGCTCCTTCAATCGTAAAAAGGTGCACGACCTCTTTTTTGGTCATCCCTAAGGCGATAAACGTTCCTATTTCGCGTTGGCGCCTGAAAACGCCAAGTGTTTGAGTGTCGAAAACGGCAAGCAAGCCCAACAGAAGAAAAATAATGTAAAAAATACTTTGGCCTACTTTTTTTGTTTGAAGCATTTCGCGCAGCGATTGAGTAAGCTCCTCATCACTTTTAAAGGCCCACCCGTCTATTTGTTCTGCTTTTATATTTTTTGATTTTATCATTATTGTTGCATTTCCTGGTTTCAATAACATTTTCTGGAGTGATTCAATTGAGATCCATATCTGTCCGTTGTCCACAGAAGAAACAAATGTTTTGAAGATACCTGTAATTTGAATGTCTTGTGCTTCGAAGGTGCCGTTTGCATCGCGCCAGCGCAAAATCACTTCATCGCCTTTTTTCAATCCGCTTTGCCGTGCCATTCCTGTGCCGATAATGGCCGGAATAACTTCGCTGTCAGGTTGGCTTTCCAGTAAAGTAGCCGGTAGTGCCAGCAGTTGCTGTCCGGGACTTATACCTTTTATTAGCACCGACATACTTCGACCCGAAGGAAAAATTGTACCGATCGCAATTAATATGGGTTCCAACAGCCCTTTTTTATCCGCAGATTGTAATTCCGAGGGAATTAAAGCTGCCGCACTATCTAGAGTGAACGGGTCGTAAGGGTCGTATGCGGCGCTCCAATACTGTCCGCCTGCTATTTCCCATTTTATTGTGTCGTATATAGCTTGCCGGTCCCATCCTTGCATCATTCCCTGCATAAATATGATCAGCATAAAAGCGATGGAAAGGACAAAAACCGTAAGCCACGTTTTCAATCCGTTAGCCAAAATGTTCCGTATGGTAAGTTTGAATAATTTCATTGCATTACTTTCTCGTCTTTTACAACCTGCCCGTCTTCCAATCGGATAATTCGCTTGAGATAGCTTATTACTTTTTCGTCGTGGGTAGCAAACAGAAAGCAAGTTTTCAGCTCCTCATTAAGTTTTTTCATTGTTTTTAGAATGTGGTGCGAGTTTTCTGTATCCAGATTTGCAGTAGGTTCATCGGCAAGCACCAGCTGAGGACGCTTTACCATGGCGCGGGCAACAGAGACACGCTGCGACTCGCCTCCCGAAAGTTGCGGTGGGCGGGAGTTTATCTTTTGGCTTAAACCTACCCATTCAATCGTTTCCAGCACTCGTTTTTTTCGTTCTTCGGCAGACAAGTTGAGGAGAAGGAGAGGAAATTCAACATTTTCAAAAACAGTGTATACGGGTAATAAGTTATAGCTTTGGAAGATAAACCCAATTTTATGTTTTCGTAATTGAGCTGCTTGAACTTGCGTGAGGTTATTCACGCTCTTGTTGAGGACTGTAACACTACCTTCTGTAGATTTGTCTAAAGTCCCGATAATGTTAAGGAGGGTGGTTTTACCCGAACCGCTTGGTCCCACCAACCCAGCAAATTCTCCTTCGTTGAAAGCGATGTTTATGTTGTTCAACGCGGTGAAAAAACTGTTCCCGGCCGGATATTTTTTAACAAGATGTGAAACTTCAACAATATTTTCCATATGAATATTTTTTATATTTTCAATAATATACTGATGTCACAGGTTGCATTGAATGCCTGATATATCTTAAAAAGTATAATTCACCATTAACTGAACACCTTTTCCTGCGAACAGGTTATGTTGTGTGACTTGCATTGAAGCGGCAATCAGATCGATTTCGGGATTCCAAAAACCAATCAGATAAATATCAAGGTTGTCATACGCTCGTTTGTAACTAAGGTAATTAAACCATAAACATTGCTCGTCGATGTAAAAAAACATAGCGGATACGTCGTCGAGGATTGAAACCGGATAGTTAAATATTGCCCCCACAATTACAATACTTTTGCCATTGATAAAAAAACTGTTGCCCATATGGTAGCGAAAATATTCGGCCGATATGCCCAATCCGTTTCCAAAGGGAAGTGTATAATCGGCTCCGATATTCAGAAAATCCTGATGGTGAGGTAAGTTATAATTATTTTTTTGTGTGATGATGGAGCTCGACTCAAACCAGAGACCGACGACAGCATCCCATTTTCCGTCAATACCTATGCGTGTTTCGTTGAAACGGGTTTTGCCGGCAGTTGACGGAAGAGCTGTTTTTACATCCGTTTTGCGATAATGCGTTGTAAGAGCTATTTCTCCTCGCCCGAGAGGGAACTGGAGTCTTCCGCCTGTTTCGGGAATCCATCGCACCGACCCCAGAAATTCAAACCCTTTAGGTTTGTCGTTACCGATTAATGACCAGAACCAAATATTGGCGTTATTTTGGAAAAAATACCGTCCCAACAGTGCATAAACTCCATCGGTTAGCTGGAGCGGATCACGCACATCTATGCGATCGAACCACATTAGCGGGCGGAACATTTTTCCCGGACCGAATTTGATATTTTGCAAACCGCCGCGCAGCTCCCAATTGTTTCCTGAATAGCGCAACCAGGCACGGTAGGGTTTCAGGGTACATACGGTGGAATCGTGCTTAGTCCCTGAAAGATGAAATTCCGATTGTAAATTTGCTGAAACAGCAGTATCAAATTTCCCGTAATTTCCTATAAATGTAGGTACGAAACGTGTGCCTAATTGCATTTTAACAGGATTGGGAAACTGAAAAACCGACCAACAGGAGAGTTGTCCGCCAAACGAAACCGGTGATTTTTCAGTTTCCGGTTGTTTTATGGAAACTGAATCGGTTTTCTCTTGTGCGAATAGGCAACAAGAAACTCCAAAAGCAATAGATAGAGTGCATAGCTTATTCATCTTTCTTCCTTTTGCACCGGTGTTATTCCATACCTAAAAGAGTAGTTTAATTGTAATCGCTAAAAGAGCATAATGCTTATCGCATGCAACAAGTGCCATTAAAACGTATAAACATCTTTTATTTAGCTATATGCATATAGCAGGGATAGATGCGATAATTAAGTAAAGGTAAAAATATAGTTTACTTTTTTGGAATATGACACCCTTAAATAATGTTAATTGCGGGTTTTGGTAAACCAATGGTAATAAGAGGTTTTGGTAAGCCAATGTTAACGAAAGGTGTTGAAAAAACAATTGTTACAAAATGCATATTCATTACAACAGATATCGTTACAACAGGCAGATAAACATCATTATTTCATCTGTACTGCGCTTTTGAATATATCGATGTATTCCCTCCGAAAAGTCTCTTTCATCATCATGCCAAAACATATATTGATATTCAGTGCATTATAAGTAATTATTTTTGATACTAAGGTCTTATGAGCAGACTCATCAATTAAATCGGGGAGTAAAATTTGTTTTTTAGGTAGTGATTGGCAAGTATCTCACTGAGGTATTAGTGCTATCACGAGTAACAATATGGTTTTTAGGTAGTGATTTACAGAACAGTTGATAAATATTATGAATATTGTATATATTGCATTGAAGATTATTGTAAATTTGTTTAATAAATAACTTTTTCAGTGTTATTTTTAATACTCATAATTTTAATGAAAAAATATTGTTTTACTGCGGTGCTTGTCTTTATTGCTATGACTTCTGTTCATGGGCAGTCAAAAACGGGCATTTGCGACTCTCCAAAGACACAATATGCAGAACAATACAGTGATATGATACCAATGCTGAAACTATGGGACAGCAAAGAATAGAAAGGCAATAAAAAAATAAACATGTTATACTCAAGCACTATACTTCTAAAAGATGATATGAATAAATTGGCTGCCTTGGGACAGCCTTTTTTCTTTGTTATTAATTATGAACAGACAGAAGGTTATATCGTGTCCGATCCGCTTTATCAGGACGAAATATTTTTCAAGTTTCCGGAAGCCGGGAGAAAACCTTTTTCTTTTTCCCCGACAGATACATATTTCAATATAATCCCCAATAATTTTGAAACATATAAGAAGAGATTCGATAAATTACAAACATATCTGATGCAGCAGAAAATATTTTTGGCAAATCTGACTGAAAGGACAGAAATTGAAACGGAACTTTCACTTGAAAATATTTTTGCTTTGAGTGAGTCTCGATATCAGATTTATATACCTGGCAGGTTTGTATGTTTTTCTCCTGAGCGCTTTGTCAAAATTGCCAGTGGAATAATTTCTACCAATCCCATGAAGGGGACAATTGATGCAGGTATTGCAAATGCAGAACAAATTCTGTTGGAGGATGAAAAGGAGATAAACGAACATAAGGCAACCGTAGCTTTAATGAGCAAAGAGCTGGGTGCGATCTCCAAAAATGTTCATGTGTCGCGCTTCAGGTACATTGATCGGTTGAATACAAACAGAAAGGATCTGTTGCAGGTCAGTTCGGAGATAGCAGGAGAGCTTCCGGCGGATTACAGGCAACATATAGGCGATATTATTTTCTCTCTTTTGCCCGGAGGCTCTATTACTGGAACGCCCAAACACGAAGTATTGGAGATATTGGGTGAGATAGAAGGAGTTGAAAGAGGCTATTATTGTGGAGTTGCCGGTTATTTTGATGGTGAAGATCTGGACTCGGCTGTTTTAATTCGCTTTGTTGAACAAGATGGTAATAAATTTTATTTTAGGAGTGGAGGGGGAATAACCATCGATAGTGTTTGTAAAAAAGAATATCAGGAAGTATTGAATAAAGTGTATCTGCCTTTTGTATGAAACGGCCTGTTTTCATTGAAACATTGAGAATTGAAGAGGGAGTTATTTACAATCTCAATCTCCATCGGGAGAGAGTGCATGAAACCGCTTTCTTGCATTATGGTACGAAGCCGGAAATAGATATAAACACCTCTCTGATACCTTCTCATTTAAAAGGGAAAAGAGTTAAATGCAGAATTTTGTATGATGAGGATATCATATCTGTAGAATTTTTCGCTTATGAATTTAAAACAATTCGTTCATTGCAGGTTATTGAAGACAACAGCATCACCTATTGTTATAAATCTGTTGTCAGAGATGCTTTGCAAAATCTTCTTATGCAAAAAAAAACAGCCGATGATATTATAATAACAAAAAATGGGAATATTACCGACAGCTCATTTAGCAACCTTGTATTTGAATCGTCAGATGGAGCGTTGTTTACTCCGGAAACATATCTGCTTGAGGGGACCAAACGGAAATTTTTACTGAAAAACGGAATTATCAGAGAAAAAAAGATAACGATTGACGATTTATCATTGTACCAAAAGGTATATCTGATAAATGCTTTGATTGATATTGAAGATAATATTTCGGTACCAGTATCTTCAATTATTTTATAATTGAAACCATTCGAGCCCCCTTGAAGCACTTTCGTTGCAATAGG
This sequence comes from Proteiniphilum sp. UBA5463, assembly GCF_002427225.1. Classification (NCBI taxonomy): domain Bacteria; kingdom Pseudomonadati; phylum Bacteroidota; class Bacteroidia; order Bacteroidales; family Dysgonomonadaceae; genus Proteiniphilum; species Proteiniphilum sp. UBA5463. The sequence continues at coordinate 11,899 of NZ_DIQL01000006.1, forward strand.
ACCAAAATATATGATGATATTCAATGCATTATAAGTATTTTTTATATGTGGCTTTCTAAGCAGAGCCACCATTTTGAATAAAGTTTATTTTTTGTCCGGTTGAACAGATATTTAGCCCTTATACCTGATGACAATTTGCCGGTAAAGGCTCAATCAGTACGGTGCATATAATGATTATTTTCCGGTGAGTGTATCAGTAAGTCATAGCGAAAATAAGATATGATCACTCTTTTATTATTTTTCTCGGACTGATCATATTTTCCGGCTTAAGAATATCATCGAGCCGCTCCTTATCCATCAGACGTAATTCAAGGATCAACTCATAAATGCCCTTTCCCGTTTTCAATGCTTCCGACGCTAGTTTGGTCGAGTTTTCGTAGCCCAGATAGGGGTTCAGCGCCGTCACCAGCCCTATGCTGTTCATTACCATCTCCCTGCACCTATCTGCATTTACTGTGATGCCAGTGATACATTTTTCGCGTAGAGTATGTATTCCCTGAATCAGTGTTTCAATGTTCTCCATAAGTGAGAAAGCGATAATCGGTTCCATTACGTTAAGCTGCAACTGCCCTGCTTCAGAGGCCATGGTCACCGTAAGGTCGTTACCTATAACCTTATAGGCTATCTGATTAACTACCTCCGGAATTACCGGGTTTACCTTCCCCGGCATGATTGACGATCCAGGCTGCATCGGAGGTAGGTTGATCTCGTTTAATCCCGTTCTAGGCCCCGATGAAAGAAGACGAAGATCGTTGCATATCTTTGACAGTTTCACTGCCAGCCGTTTAATAGCCGCTGAGTTCATAATAAATACTCCCGTGTCGCTGGTAGCTTCAATCAGGTTTGAAGCCGGCACCAGGTCTATTTCTGAAATTTTTGCCAGGTAGCAGGTGCACACTTTCGCATATTCAGGATCGGAATTTATTCCCGTGCCGATAGCAGTGGCCCCCATATTAACCTCGCACAACAGTGTCCGGTTCTGTTCCATTCGTTGTATCTCCTCTTCCAGCGTCACAGCAAATGCCTCAAATTCTTGCCCCAGAGTCATAGGAACAGCATCCTGAAGTTGGGTACGTCCCATCTTAATTACATCTGAGAACTCTTTTCCCTTTTCACGGAAAGCCTCAATTATTTTGGTAACTGCGTCTATTAATCCACCTATACCCCTATAGAGCGCAATTTTAAGTGCTGTAGGGTAGGCGTCGTTTGTAGACTGGGAAAGATTTACATGGTTGTTTGGGTGACAGTACTGATATTCCCCCCTTGTATAACCCATTAGCTCAAGTGCACGGTTGGCTATTACCTCATTAGCATTCATATTGGTTGAAGTACCCGCACCTCCCTGAATCATATCCACCACAAAGTGGTCATGTAGTTTACCCTCTTTAATCTCTGAGCATGTTTTTACGATGGCATCTTTTATTTTCTCGTCCATCAAACCCAAGTGATGATTTGCCATTGCCGAAGCGGCTTTCACATCAGCCAGGCCTTTAATCAGCTGTGGGTAGTGATATAGCTTGGAGCGGCTTATATTGAAGTTCTGTACAGCCCGCATGGTCTGTATTCCGTAATAGTACTCCACCGGTATTTCCATTTCCCCCAGAAGATCGTGTTCATGGCGGTTTATTCCACTTAAATTCATTGCTATTATGTTTAAAATTAATTTATTCCAAAAATACAACTTTTTTGTAACAGAAACGATGAAATCTGATTAATTAATATGTTTTCTTCCGATTAAGTTTGCCGAAGGCGAAATAGTTTATTCTTATTAATTTTCCTGTTAATTCTTTCGGGTTTAAGTTGGCAAGCTGCTGCAGTTGAATTTCAATTCAGGATACTTTTTACACTGTATTACATTTTATTGGTTGAACCACTTTTTTATTGTTGTAGGGTTGCTGGCCACAAAATAGTCGTCGGGTAAATCTTTTGTGACCAAGCTGACCCCAGCTACTATTATGAAGCAGTATATGACATTTACTCAATTTTAAACAGGACACTCGCGATAGAAAATATTATCTGTAATAAAATGCAGACTGATATCTAACGATGCCTGTTTTACCTGTCATCATTAAATGTGAATCGCTTCTACTGAAATTCTTTTGTTTGAAGTTAACGGTTTAAGGGTTGTCTGTCATATAGAATATCAGCTTACTGCCATTCATAATATCCTTGTAGGTGATGAATTTTTTGTCATAGGGTTGCCCGTTCAGTTCAATCCTCTCAACATACATGTTTTCAGCAGAGAGGTTTTTTGCCTCCATGGTGAAATACTTTCCATTACCCACATTTAATGAAGCTTTAGGTATCTGCGGGGCACCAAATACCAGTTCGCCGCTCACAGGATTTACAGGATAGAATCCCATGGCAGAGAACATGTACCAGGCAGACATCTGGCCGCAGTCGTCATTACCAATAAGTCCATCAGGTTTGTTCCGGTAGAAGTTGGTGGTGATTTGCCGTACCAGTCGTTGAGTCTCTTCCGGCCTGTCGAGGTATGAGTAGATGTATGCTACATGGTGACTCGGTTCGTTACCATGCGCGTACTGCCCAATCAGTCCGGTCACATCGGAAAGTTTACCGGTAGTCTCTTGGGTTGTGTTAAAGAGGTAGTCGAGTACTTTGCCTGCGGCCTCTTTCCCTCCCATCAGATCAATGAGCCCTGGGATATCCTGCAACACATGCCATGTATATTGAAGTGCATTCCCTTCAGTATAATGACCTCCAATATTCGAGTCGGCGTGTGCCAGCTCATAAGGGTCGAACGGTGATAGCCAGTCGCCATTCGAGTTTTTAGGACGCATGCTGTTGGTCTCTTTGTCGAACAGGTTCCTGTAATAACCTGAACGCTTCATAAAGAACCCATGGTCGTCAGTTTTGCCCATCTTTTGTGCCATCATCGCGGCAGAGTAATCATCGAAGCCGCACTCCAGCGTACGTGAAACCGATTCCAGCTTTATTGTGTCATAAGGGTAGTAACCATACCTATCGTATAGGTCCCAATCCGATTTCGGATGTTTACTTTCGGTAACCGATTTTTTAATCTGACGGAAGGCTTTTTCCGCATCGAAGCCATCAAATCCTTTGAGAAATGCATCAACTATCATAGGAATAGAGTGATTCCCGATCATAGTATAAGTTTCCTGCCCCATAAGTGCCCAGATGGGCAGGTGCCCTTTTTGCCCGCTGTAGTCTATCATTGAGTTTACCAGGTCCGGTATTATTTCCGGACTGAGAATGGTGTACATGGGAAAGGCTGCACGGAAGGTATCCCACTGAGATAGTGTGGAGTAGTACTTCCCGGTGGGCGACAGGGATACTTCGCGGTTTGGGCCTGTATATTTACCATCTGTGTCGGCAATATTGTTGGGCTGGATGTAGAGGTGGTAAAGTGATGTGTAGAAGTTTGTCTTTTCGTTATCTGTGCCCTCTATTTTTACCCGCGAAAGATATCTGTTCCACTCCTCTTTTGCATTTTGGCGCACCTTTTCAAAGTCCCATCCTCTCACCTCGGCTGTAAGATTGCCTTTTGCACCTTCTATACTTGTCGTTGACATGGCGACCTTCATTTTTAAAGTAGTATCGGACTGCATATCGAATGTGAGGATATAGCGCGGAGCTTTTTCCCTGGGATCACGAGGATCGAGTCTCTCAGAAGAGAGTATCGGCTTGTTGAACTCAATCGCGAAGTAGTAGGTTCTCTCTACCCACTCAGTACGGCGGGTGTAGCCGGTAATCACCCTGTTACCTTCGAAGTTAATCTTATTATCGAGCACATGGGTGAAAAGCTTCTCTTTTTGCCATACCAGCCCGCTCTGGAAGTCCGCCAGCAGGTTGGCTTTTTTACCCGGGGCAAAAGTGTATTTGTGAAAAGCTACGTGTGGTGCGGCTGTAATCTCCACATCTACTTCGTTATCTGAAAGTTTAACCGCATAATAACCAGGAGAGGCTTTCTCGGTAGCTTTGTCGAAGCTGCTGCTCAGGTCGTTACGTTTCTCCCCTGAGAAGGGCTGCATCAGCAAATCGCCCAGGTCGACACATCCTGTACCGTTAAGCCGGTTTTGAGAGAAACCGTTTATACGTTTGTCATCATAGAAATAACCGGAACAGTATTCCCATGAAAAGTTACCTGTCTCCGGTCCCGGTTGCATCATTCCCAAAGGATAAGCCGCCCCGGGAAAGGTGTGTCCCGTGAAAGCAGTTCCTATAAATGGATTTACATATTTAGTGAGGTCTGTCTCATTTGAAACAGAGTTTTTTTCGTTTTTCATTGTGCACGATGCAGTAAATAACAGCAACACGCATATTAATATCGTTTTATTCATAACATTTTCTTGTTTATGCAAAGCAAAAGATCTTTTCCGTCGATTTGTTTTTTTCTGTATTCAACTAATCTCCTTTTTTCGCCCGTTTTGTCTCCCAGACAAAATAAGTAACCAGTCCGGTAAAGGCAAACAGTGCAACTATCTGTGCTCCTGTTCCACCTGGGTTTGCCCACAAACCAATATTAAGAACGTCACTCTTCCCTGTGAGAAAGATGATAAGGGCTCCCAATACTCCAAATAGGGCAGCACCTGCAATAAATCCTGAAGAGATAAGGATGGCACGCTGATGACGGGAATTATTCAGCTCTTTATCTTTTGTGCTTTTATTTACCCAGTGATTCAGCAATCCGCCTACAATAAGAGGGGTATTCAAAGGAAGTGGGATAAACATCCCGAGCGCAAAGGCCAGTGGAGACACCTTCAGCCAGTTCACCAGTATGGCTATTACAGCTCCAATACCCAGTAACGTCCAGCTTACGCCGCTGCCTGCCATCAACGGCTCAATGATTGCCGCCATGGCATTTGCCTGAGGTGCCACCATGGGATTAGGATGCTCTGGAGTAGCAACAAACCCATAAGCTTCGTTCAGAATAAAAATAACAGCGCCTACGGTAGCTGCGGAGACAAGTGTTCCAAGAAACTTATACGATTCCTGTTTTGCCGGAGTGGAGCCAAGCCAGTAACCAATTTTAAGGTCGGTAACAAACCCGCCAGCCATGGAGAGCGCTGTACAGACAATCCCTCCGATAATCAAGCCGCTGACCATACCCTGCCAGCCTTCCAGTCCCACTGAAACCAGGATTACTGATGAAAGTATCAAGGTCATAAGAGTCATGCCTGAAACGGGGTTAGAGCCTACTATGGCTATGGCATTTGCCGCAACAGTGGTAAAGAGAAAAGAGATTATGGTGATGGTGAGTAGCGCAACAATCGACTGCACTAATGTAATCTTAACTCCTGTGATAAGAAAAATAAAAACAGCAACAAGTGTAAGGAACAGAAATAACATCACAAACGACATTTTCAGATCCCGTTGTGTACGTTTTATCTCAGTTTTGCCAGTAGCTGCGACACCTTTTTTTCCTACTGCAAGCTTGAAAGCACTTCCAATCACGCCTGAAGATTTGATGATGCCGATGATACCTGCCATTGCTATAGCGCCTATGCCTATCGGACGTACGTACTCAGCGAAAATCTGTTCTGCCGTCATAGCAGCGAACGGATTTACACCCCCACTTGCGGCAGCTGCCAGCGTTCCAATCTCGTTTACCATTGGTATTAACACCAGCCACGAGAGTAACGAGCCGACGGTAATTATCAGTGCAAAACGCAATCCTACCAGATAACCAAAGCTAAAGATGAGTGCACTTACATTGAATTTCAATACCATCTTAAACTTTTCCGCTAGCATGGCACCAGCAGGAATTATTCGAGTTGTAATTTCTTCGCTCCAGAGCCGGAAAGCTGAGAAGCAGAAATCGAATAATCCTCCGATGAGCCCGCTTGTAACCAGCAAGCGTGCCTGGCTTCCCCCCTTCTCACCGGTCATAAGTATCTCTGTAGTTGCGGTAGCTTCGGGAAAAGGAAGTTTTCCGTGCATATCTTTCACGAAGTATTTCCTGAAAGGAATGAGGAACAGTATTCCAAGGAATCCCCCGAGGAGTGAAGAGAAAAAAATCTGCCAGAAGTTAATCTGAATTTCGGGATACCTGGCCTGGAGGATATATAGTCCTGGAATTGTGAAGACTGCTCCGGCAACAATCACACCCGATGATGCGCCAATGGATTGGATGATGACATTCTGCCCAAGTGCATTTTTCTTACGGAAGGCTGCCGATGCCCCTACAGCAATGATGGAGATTGGGATAGCTGCTTCAAACACCTGACCTATTTTCAAGCCTGAATAAGCAGCTGCAGCCGAGAAAATAACTGCCATCAGCAATCCCATTCCTACTGCCCATGGGGTGGCTTCTTTCACTGGTTTATCTGCAGGCATTACCGGACTGTAATCTTCCCCCGGCTTCAGCTCCCGATATGCATTGTCGGGCAATTCTGTAATTTTTCCTTCTTTCGGTTCCATTGTTCATTTGTTTTTAATTCTCATTTTTGATTCTTCCATTATATCAGCTTTGTGTGACAGGTTTTTCGTGTATCGTAACTTCAATTCGTAATCCAGGAATCTGAAACTCCAAAGCTGGCCAGGTTTCACAAATTTTTGCCGAAAATACAAAAAAAACCGTAAAGAGAAGCCTGGTTTCATAATTTTGTATTAAATTCATAGCTTTTATATGGTCGTGAGAGCTCTCTGCAGTAACTGCAAGATATAATTTGTAACTTTGTAATTTTAAACAGTAAGGGAAATGAGAAAATTTCTTCATGTCGCAATGGCTGTTATGTGTACTCTATCAGTAACGGCGCAGAATTATTCATTAAATGATATTCTTAACGGCAAGTTCAGTCCACGTGATGTAAGAGAAATGGTTTCTTCACAGGATGGACTTCATTATTATCAAGCCGATCCGCAGCGAACGGCAGTTATCAAGTTTTCGTACGCGACGGGAAATGCAGTTGATACACTCTTCAGCACACTTACAGCACGTAATTGCACTTTTGATTCTTTTCAGGGATTTCTTGTCAGCCCCGATGAAAACCGCGTGCTGGTTTATATAGATAGGGAGCAGATATACCGGCACTCGTTCCGGGCCAGCTATTATTATCACGATGTGCGTCGCAACATGATAAGGAAGCTTACTGATAAACCCTCTAAACAGATGATGCCCACCTTCTCATCCGATAGCAAGATGGCGGCATATGTAATAGATAATAACATCTGGCTTTCTAAGTTCGACTTTGATACTGAGTCGCAGATAACCAAAGATGGATTGAGAAACATAATAATAAACGGTGCTACCGATTGGGTGTATGAAGAGGAGTTTGGAGTTACCCGACTAATGGAGTTTTCACCCGATAACCGGTTACTTGCTTTCGTCCGGTTCGATGAATCTCCGGTGAAAGAGTTTACTTTCCAGACATTCAACGGGCAGCTTTATCCCGGTTACTATAACTTTAAGTATCCAAAAGCAGGTGAAGCAAACTCCAGTGTTGAATGCCGTGTGTTTGATATTGAATCGCGAACCACCCGCACAATGGACCTGCCCGTTGAAGAGGATGGGTATATTCCCCGTATAAAATTTACAAATGATCCTGCCCGGCTGGCAGTGATGACTTTAAACAGAGACCAGAACCGGTTCGATATGTATTATGTCAATCCCCGGACAACTGTGTCGAAGCTGGTATTAAGGGAAGAGAGCGAACAGTACATTGATTCTGACTGGCTGAATTCTATTCATTTTCTTGAAGACAAATTCACCTATATTTCTGAAAAAGACGGCTTCAGCCATATATATGTTTATGGCTTATCTGGTACATTACAGAAGCAACTCACTTCGGGTAGTTACGATGTGACTGCTCTCCTGGGGGTGGATCCTCAATCGGAGGTGCTTTTCTATCAGGCAGCTGATGAAAGTCCTTTGCGAAGAAATATATACAAAATAAATATTAGCAAGGGGAAACCTCAGAAACTGTCGAATCAGCCTGGATTTAATGAAGCCTTTTTCAGCAATAATGGGAAGTTTTTTCTAAATCGCTGGTCCGATGCAAGTACACCTGATGTTATCTCCTTACATGATTCAAACGGTAAGCAGCTGCGCATACTTGAAGACAATCAGTCAATAAAGGCCGAGGTTGCATCCGCGCGGCTCCCTAAAAGGGAATACATCAAGGTAACAGCTGCAGACGGTATCACACTCCTGAATGGCTGGATATTGAAACCCAACAATTTCAACCCCTCCAAAAAATATCCTGTGGTTATGATTCAATACAGCGGGCCCAACTCGCAGAAGGTGTTGGACAAGTACAGTGCAAGCTGGTATTATGCGCTGTTGAATGAAGATATTGTGGTGGCCTGTGTTGATGGTCGTGGAACAGGTGCTCGTGGCGCCAGGTTTCGTAAGTGTACGTACATGAACCTGGGTATCATTGAGTCAGATGATCAGGTAGCCGCAGCGCAATACCTAGGCTCGCTGAGCTATATCGATGCGGACCGTATTGGAATATGGGGGTGGAGCTATGGGGGTTACAACGTGCTGATGAGTATGAGTCGCGGTGATGGAACACTCAAAGCCGGTGTAGCCATTGCGCCGGTTACAGACTGGCGCTTTTACGATTCAGTCTATACTGAACGTTTTATGCGTACCCCGCAACAGAACAGTACGGGGTATATTAACGCCTCGGCAGTTGAACTTGCGGGCAGATTGCAGGGGAACCTTCTTCTTGTGCATGGCACAACCGATGACAATGTTCATTTTCAGAATACCATTGAATACACACGGGCTCTTATAAAGGCGAACAAACATTTCGAGATGTTTGTCTTTCCCGATAAAGATCATTTTATTTCAGGCGGCAACACAAGTGAATATCTCTACGAAAAAGTTATAGGCTTTTACAGGTTGAATTTGTAGTATTCACTATTGTTATAATTTAACATGATCTGCTGCTGAATGGTAGAACCAATTCAGCGGCAGTTTTTTTCCCGCCTAAACAAAAATGTCCATTTGTTGTTATTAATGGTGAAGTTTTCGTAATATTATATGGCTTTTTCGTCTAAAATACATAGAATTATCAGGAATCCTGCATTCGGGCTTGTACCTATGCTTCTGTTTTCTATCCTAATATTGCACACCGATACTCGCTTGGCTGCAGGTGTTGGCTTGTCACTTTCATTGATTGGTTATTTTTTAGTAAAAAAATTCAGCCGCCTTATATATAAAATTTCCATTACTACTTTTATTGTGACGTTACTTCTGTCATTTTCATTTTTTAATAGCCTGCCTCTGCTGAACAGATTTATGATAACCGAGATCGTTTTTTTAATATCTCTTATTTTGATGAGGCTTTCCAGGGGAAGGATAGTGTTAAGGGTGGGCAAAGGACGAAACTATATATTGAAAAACTACATGAAGGAGTCTTTTCGGGTAGCATTTCAGACACAGTACGGGCTTTCAATTCATCTTTTGCTTGTCCTGGTGTTTTATGTTACTGGTTCTCCTGAAGCCGTTTATGTTAATTCAACGACAGTTTTGTTGCTCTTCCAGGCAATACTGGTGGCAGTCATAGCCATAGAGAGCGTTAGGTTATTTATTTTGGATAAAAAACTCTATAAGGAGGAGTGGTTGCCTGTTGTAACGGAGAAAGGAGATGTGACGGGCAGGGTTGCCATGTCAATCACTAAGGATATGAAGAACAGATTCATGCATCCTGTAGTTCGTGTAGCACTAATTTATAAGGGGAAGATCTATCTTAAGGAAAGGGATCATTCACGACTATTAGATCCCGGAAAACTGGATTACCCGTTTGAAAAATATATGCAGTATAACGACGAAGTGGATGAAACTTTGCGTTATAGCATAAGGAAAGAGTGTGGCAACAGTAATCTTCCACTTCGTTTTTTATTGAAATATACTTTTGAAAATGAAATCACAAAACGGCTTATTTTTCTCTATGTAGCCGATATTGAAGATGAAAATATTTTCAACAGCTTGCAGCTTCAGGGCGGGAAACTATGGACCGTATCGCAGATTGAGGATAATACCGGTACCGATATTTATTCCGAGTGTTTTGAACTTGAATTTGAGTATTTAAAAAACACAGTATTGCTGGCTCATCGATTTCGTAAAGTAAATTGAATAGAGTACCCTTCTACTGTTTTATAAACTATTAATAAAGCAATAGGCAGCTAAACTCACGTTCGGCTGCCTATTCATCGTTTAAATATAAAAAAGAAAAAAGTTATTTGTAAATTACCATTTATAAATGGCTGTTTTATTTTTAATAAAGATGATTCACCATCTCAGGAACCAGCTGCTCGCTTTTGATTGAACCTGACAGCTTTGAGAAGGAATTGAAATCGATTTTACCTGATACCGTAATAATGGTCAGTTTATCCTCCTCATCAAGCGAGATAAGAATCAGATTCTGCGTCTCTTCATCGTTTCTCTTCATCAAAACTGAAATTTTTGATGCTTTCTCGTTTACCGACACCACCTCTTCGTAATCGCCGAACTCAGCTTTTATCAGTTCATGTGCTTTTGCAAAGTAGTGTTTGGAATCTCTCTTGTTATCACTGCTTACGATATGTATACTGTTCAACTCTCTGAATGTTTTCTTCAGATCTTCATCATTAGTACTTGCCGCCATCTTTTCAAGCATTGCCTTCCCGATATTCACATTGTTCAGCGGACGCTTGTCTTCGGCATATTTTTCGATGAACAGAGTTACAAAGTCGTTCGCGAAAACCGTTGTGGTACACAATAAAACAAACAGTGTTAATAACGTCTTTCTCATAGATTCCCAATTTTATTCAATCCATCTTTTTTAACCTCAACAGTGTTGTTCAGCGAATCATCCATATCATCATCAAGTAAGTTGCTTAATGAGTCGATTGATGACCAGTCGATATTCAGATCATCAATATCCCTGATGGTCTGCATTGAAGCTGCTTCGCTCACCTGTAGAGCGTTAGACAGTTTCTCAAGTGCATATGTTGCCTGCTGCATAACAGCGTTGGGGTCTTCAAATTTTTCAGTAAAATGCGGCTTATTGTTCTGACGTGTGATAAAGAACAGACCTGTACCCAATCCCACCAGTAACAGAACTGACGCGGCTATCCGCAGCAGAGGGGTGTAAATCCGGATAGTGACATATCTGTTCTTATCGGTATCTTCTAAAGCTGCTTTCAGTTTATTATCGAAATTTTTGCTTAGAGTTACTGATTGCTCCATTCTGATATAAGAGAACAGAGGAATATACTGTTCCAGATCTTCAGGTACACCAACTCCCGAGAAAAAATCCTGCAGTTCTTTCTCTTCCTCCAGCGTTGTTTCGCAATTCCAGTATCTCTCCAGCAATATATTTATATATTCACTATTCATTTAT
>NZ_DIQL01000002.1:0-168 GCF_002427225.1 Proteiniphilum sp. UBA5463
TTTTTTTAAAGACTCGAACTTTTCTCTCTCAATTTTTATCAATTCTTCGAAAAGTTTTACTGCTTGCTCCATGGAAAAGTGATTCAGATTTTCTACAGTGGAAATAGGTCCGATATTTGAAGCACTCACATGACAGTTTTCATAAAAATTATTTGTGCAATACAGAAC
>NZ_DIQL01000002.1:382-11953 GCF_002427225.1 Proteiniphilum sp. UBA5463
CCATTTTTGAGATTGCCTGCTTCGTAATACCAAGCAATTCTCCTAACTCAGCTTGTGTCATACCCCGAAGCCGACGTACACGTTCTATTTTCCTTCGAAATGTTCTCGATGAGTCCAACAACAGTGCAGCGCTTTGGGAAGAATACCGTAGAGACGTACCCAATGGTTATGGACTAACCCAGTTCCGTTACCACCTTGAAGCAAAATACAGCAGCGGTGAAGCCTTCCACTGTTCTTAAAATGCTCCATCAGCCTGCGGGGAAGATGTATATTCGAGGGTTTGAGTGTAGCGTTTCATATTTATTTACGAGTACCGTTTGTCATTTTATATTTAGGGTTGATAGACTTTTCTTATCATCAAGGAATAATCTTGAAAAAACGTGATTCGAGCCAGTATCTGTACATTGGGTCAGAAAAAGATAGGACGTTATCTTCCTCAATAAGCGTTTCGTTTACTATCAATTGTTTTTTATTTCGCACTACGTTTGCCGAAGTTCCCATTCGGTATTTTTTGAGCGTATCTTGTGCTGTTAATTGTTTTTCGCCGGAAATAATTGCACGTAAAATATTTAATTGCAATGAGGATAAAGTCTCGGTTAGGTTTGCAAATAACAGGCTTAATTGATCCACAATGTCTTCGCGGGCGGCAGTTACGTTTTCAGTTTTGCACATTTTGTTCGTTCTAAACCAAGTTTGTTGCGCGAGTTGCTGCACGTAATACGAATGATTATCGGCGAGAGAGGCTATCAATGCCGCGTCATGGTCAGAAATTTGCTTTCCGGTATCATAAAAACGTTTTTGAATAAAATTTATCCAATGTGCAGAATCTATCTTTTTTAAGAAAAGTAAATGTCCGAATTTATAAAACGGCATGGATGGATTGGTGAAAACATCTAACAACATATGCCGTTTACTCCCATATAAACAATAGCTTACACGCGTATGATTTTGCCAATGAGCGCGCAGTTTTCGCTGAAACATTTCGGGTTGGGGAAACGAGGCAACCGACTGAAATTCATCAATACATACAATGATATTGATTTCTTTTCGATGAGCTATTTTTTCAGCTAAATCTAATATCTCGTCCGGATGTTTTTGCATTTCATCCCATCCAATTCCAAAAGAGAGTTCTGTTTGTTTGTCAGGTGAGAATGAAACGGAAGGAATCAGTCTCGATAAGAATGTTTTAGCATTTTGAACCAACTCTTCCCATTCTGATGAAGTAGATTTCAATACTTCGTTCGCCAATGCTAGATAAAACTCATTTTCGTTTCGATAATTAAAAATGTCGATAAAACAAACTTTCAATGTATCGTTTTGTTTAACAGCTTCACTTGCCGCTTTTTTCACCAACGAGGATTTGCCCCATCGACGAGGCGAAATGATTATGGTATTTACTCTTGCGTTGAAGTTTCGTTTCAATAGCATTATTTCGCTATCTCTGTCGGTAAAATCAATAGGTTCAGTAATTCGTCCGTATGTAAAAGGCACACTCTGCATAGGATATTATTTCTGCAAATATAAGTTTATTTTCCGAACTTCCAAAATGCGAACTTCCAAAATGCGAACATGTAAATATAGATAACAGGATTCCCAACACGCTGGCAATCTGCGATAGCACTTCTTCTTCAATTTCTTCCTGCTGTTCAATCTTCGACACTTCCTGCTAGCTTATACCCAGATCAGCAGCCAAAGCTTCCTGTTTCACACCAAAATACATCCGGACCCTCTGCACGTTCCGTCCGGTATGCCTTTTCCTTAATTTGTCTGTCGTTTCAGCAACCATCTTATTGTTTTTTGTGATATGTTAAATACTAAGATAATACAAATCAATTGGTTCCGAGTATAAATCAACTCTGTTTTTTATGTAAAAACACATAAGGTTTTTAAACTGAAGCTTAAACGGTTAAGTCTGGTTAAATCTATGGTTCCAGAATATCCTCCGGCTGCAGGGTAGTATAGGGACTGGCTTTCGCCTTGGCCGTCACCTTGTCCAGTAAATGTTCATCTATAAGCATTTCTATTATTTCATCAGTTTGAATTTTATGCAGTAGATAGCAACCAGCAGAGTGGCCAGTATCGCGAAAATCCACCAGCCGAGGGTAGGGTAGAGACCGATGATCAGTGCAGGGCACACTATTGGTATCCAGGACTGCCGTAAATCGAACGCTATGAATCATAAAGCCCAAGATCTTCGTCTGCATGCATCATCTCGATGAGCCGTTTCTTTTGCTCCTCTTTCATTTTCTTTTTGTAGTCAATCACATCCTCATGTTTAATGCGACGATGTTTCCCTACTTTTGTATATTCAATTTTTCCCTCCTCTAGTAATTTCACGAGATAGGGTCTTGAACATCCCGGAATTTCCGAAGCTTTTTGCGTTGTCACTTCAGTTGCAAGAGGTACTATTGAAATAGGCTTACCCTGACTCATTGCCTTTAGTATTTCGCCTAATAAATTCAATGCTTTAACAGGAAGAATAATTCTCTCCCCGGTCTCTTCAATTTCAATTTTCACCTGGTCCGATTTCAATTGTTCAATCGAGGAAATGAGAGAAGTGTAGGACTCCTGTGCTAATTTTCGCTCACGTTTGTTAGGCCTTTCTATATCATTTGTCGTTATCATAACTGTAGTTTTTAATGTTGGAACTGCAGACATAAACGAAATATTCGAATTATTTAACTAGCCTAATCCCCTAATTTTTGAAATAAAACCATCAAAAGGGGTCAATATACCGGAATATCCTCATTAGGAAATTATTACCTCAATTCCACTTTTTCTATAAACTCTTTTTCTGCAGAATAAGGGATATATTTCTTGTGTTGCAACCTTCCGATAATAATGGCAGGGTGGGTGTTAAATTTTTCAGCATACTTTCGTACATCCTCAGAGGTAAGCCTTCCTTGCGAGACTATTTCGTTTTCTTCCTGCTCCGACAACGTCCATTTAATAGCAAACTCGTCCGCTTCCTGCTCTTTCTCATTTATTTTATCGGAATATTCAATATTTTCCAAGAAGACATCTTTCTTTCCGTGTAAAAGGATATGTCCCGCTTCATGAAAAAAGGTAAACCAAAAGACATCGTTGCGTTTATATCTTCCCGTTAACTGAATAAAAGGGGTCTCATCCAGCCAGCGTGTCGCTCCGTTTATGGGAGCTTTGGGCAAACAGGGAGTATATACTACTTTAACTCCCGCCTCCAGACATAACGACTTGAGTTTTTCTTGAAAATTCGCGGGATGCTTTGCCATTAACGATTTAATGACAGGAAGTGTTTCTTTAAATCTTTTCTCCGAATAAAGGTTTTCCACTGTTAGCTCCTGGGCTTGCAGTTCTCCTTTTCGTAACCACGCGGAAATCGCGTACGGTTCGCTCGTGTGCGCCAACGAAATTCTGAAAGCAACTTTCAGGTTCCGATAGAAATAAAACTTATGCCATGCCTCCGGATTACTCATACCGAAAAAGGACAATAAGGCTTCTGTTTTTTCATTTATATTTCCCGAGGACTTTATCCATCCTTTTTTTATCATTTCTGTTAATGGAAATTTTCTTGCCCAATCTATAGACTCGTCAATGATTTCCCGTTGACGTTCTCGCGCACGGTATTCATCAAAGCTACGCTGCTTATTCATCCAAAAATGAGCAGGAATTTTGGTCACACTTTCAAATTGCACAGCCATATCAGGGGTAATTGAGCTTTCTCCTTTTAAAACAGCATTAATTGTTTTTTCCGGTTTGTCTGTACGCACAGCAAACTCTTTTGGCCCCATTTTCATCTCAGCAAGTTTCTCGGCAAGTGTCTCGCCCGGATGAAAAACCACTTGTGGAATATACCGGTTTTCTTTTTTTGCCATAACTTTATATTCTACTTGTTGTGATAATCTATTATTTCAACTATTTCCACACCTTTTATTTCTATCCATAAATAGTTGCCGTCTGGAGTAACGGGGATTGGATTTTCATGTGGCTCAAATATCAATCGTTAAGGGTGATCCAAATCACAAGCCCATTGGCCTTTTCTATCTCCTATAAGTTCATGATAGCGCCCTGGAAGTTGCCTTACGTCTTCTAATGTCTCTGCCACTTTGAGATCATTTAGCCGAATGTTTAAAAGTTTCGATCGTATAGCACCCAATTCTCTTTGGCATCTCCTGTAATCATTAGCCAGTCTTTCTAGTTTTTTGGTGCGGAATGTCAAATCCATCGCAAAGGTAATTATATTTTTAGCTAACAGGAAGTGTTATTTAAAATATTTATAATGTTTAACATGAAATACTGAAGATCAAGATTTGGACTTGCAAAGGAACCGTTTTTGATTTGATCAAATGGTGTAATCATTAACTTCGTAGTAATTGGCAACATGTCATGTATATCGGAAAAAATGCAAGGCGCATACTATCCAGCATATCCTGACGGCGCATGATTCTGTTTATTTATATAATCGCAATTGATGCCCGCGAAGAACCACAGCCCCTGAGAAGAGAAATGAAACAGCAGGAACAGCAGTGCTGCCACCCACCAGATGATTTCCTCACCCCGGATGGTGATATAGTTGTGCGAACTCCGTTCGTTCAGTTTATCGATAATATTAAATTTATCGGCAATCCTGAAGTATAACAGCTCAGCTATAAAAAGAACAGCAAATATGATTAGATAAAACATCCCAATAACATTTATTAATTATGCAATCACATTACTAAAATTCCATGCCTGAACATGTCTGATACCTTTATTAGAAGGAAAAGCAATATCATCAAGCGAAACCACGAACTTTTCATAATTATCCTCTATAGATTCCAATGGCGAGTACTCTCTTTGGATGGTCTGTTCATCAGCTAATATGTAAGAGCTTTGTATATATATTACTCTATCCTCTTTTTTTGCAACAAAGTCAATCCCTTTGTCTCTTAAAGTACCAACATAAACCTCATAACCATACCTGCGAAGCTCAATATAAATCAGATTTTCCAACTTATATCCAACACCATAACCAAATCCGGGATAAAGATAATTCTTGAAAGACAGATCATTAATGTAGTACTTACTATTTCCCGATAAAGTATCCTTGCCACGTATATCATATCGCTCAGCTCTGTGAATAATAAACGAATCCTCGATATAACCGATGTAGTTAGAAACAGTATCATAAGTTGTATTACGCCCTATCGACTTAAAATAGTTAACAATATTTGTAATTGAAATCAGATTAGAAGCATTGTTTACCAAGTAAGAAAACATATCATCCAGAAGCTTAGCCTCTCTTATATTATGTCTCTGGATAATATCACATAATAGTACTGTATCTTTAATTGCGGATTATAAATCACGCGGATAACCTGAAGCCAGGTATTCTTCATCCCAAAAATTGTATTTTCTTAAAGCCTCAAAATTTTCTTTCATACTCGAATAATTTGATGTAAATGTAGCTATTTTCTTTTATACTCGAAAATAACCATAGACTTTGTCTTATGCTTACAAAAAGCTGCACGTGTCTTGCAAGTTTTAATTAAATTATCATACATTTGCAAACTATATGTGGTTAGTTAATAAAACGTTCCCATGATTAAAACGAGAAAAGAGGCTAGAACATAAAACGGCAACAAAACGTAAACAAAAAACGAACATCATGAAAAAGAAGTGCGTTTGGTTTTTAATGGTATTACTCTTTGCGGTGGGAGAGCTCACCTTAATTGGATGCAGCAAAGACAATGAAGAGGAAGATAATCTAGGAGCTTCCCGGCCAATCCCCAACATGTTGAGCGATCTATCACTTCCCGGAGCCTTTATAAATTGGACCTTGTGGGAGAGTCACTCGTTATTTGGTTATACCATGAAAATTGAGTTCGACTATAAGGAGTGCACTTACACTCTTCAGAGAAGTGGAACAGTCGAAACCATCGCTAAATATACATACAGCTTCAAATATCCCACCATTACCCTTACTTCCATTAATGAGGATAAAGAGGTAATCACCGGAACAATCGTCAGCTATCCATTTAAAGCCGACGATATCACGTTTAAGAACTCCAAAAATGAGGCAGTCTGGATGCAGATGACACGAAAGAAGTAATCCTCAAGTGGGTCACTGTTCTGTAATCATAGCGTCCTACTTCAACTCTATAAAGAAGTTTCCGATTCTCGCATGGTGTGAATGAACATTCCTATAACCGGATGATATCTTCCGGTTGCAGGGGCACATACGGCCCGTCCTTCACCTCGAAGATCACGGTCCCGCTTTCCAGTACCTCCAGCGTATGCCATTGACCGGCAGGAATATGCACTCCATACACACCTTCAAGCGGATTAACCAAAAACTCGGTGGTAAGCACTCTATCATCATTATAAAAAAGGACCTTTATAACAGTCGACAATCCATCATTGATTTCATTCTTCGTCGTTACAAAGACTCTGTTTCCAGTGAAATCTATGGTTCCAGAATATCCTCCGGCTGCAGGGGGAGTATAGGGACTGGCTTTCGCCTTGGCCGTCACCTTGTCCAGTAAATGTTCATCTATAAGCATTTCTATTATTTCATCAGTTTGAATTTTAGGCATTAGACAGCACCCAACATAGTGGCCAGTATCGCGAAAATCCACCAGCCGAGGGTAGGGTAGAAGCCGAAGATCAGTGCAAAGAATACAAGTTGTAGTTCCCTTTCATTTTGGGATCATTCACACCGAATTCTTTCACGGGAATAAGGAGGTATTCGTTGTAGTTCCCTTTCATTTTGGGATCATTCACACCCAGGTGGATTGAAAGGTGGAGATGCAAATTGTTGTAGTTCCCTTTCATTTTGGGATCATTCACACCAAGATGTTTGCGGAATATTCACTTTAAAAAGTTGTAGTTCCCTTTCATTTTGGGATCATTCACACCAAACTTCTGGACTACATGGGCGAGTATATCGTTGTAGTTCCCTTTCATTTTGGGATCATTCACACCTGATATGAAAGAAATAGCTCAAGCATTTTGTTGTAGTTCCCTTTCATTTTGGGATCATTCACACCAGAGACGTGTTTTGCCGATACCCGCATCTCGTTGTAGTTCCCTTTCATTTTGGGATCATTCACACCTTATAGTAGACGAATTTAACAGGGCATTTCGTTGTAGTTCCCTTTCATTTTGGGATCATTCACACCGCCTGGGAGGCATGATATCACCATCCTATAGTTGTAGTTCCCTTTCATTTTGGGATCATTCACACCACGCTTCATTTCATCTCCAACAAAGCTCTGCACATATCACAATAAAGAGGATCAACATGATTGGTCGTCTGCACATACATCTTGTCATCCTTCCCCCGCTTCTTATAACCACCCCCAAGGTGTTTTATTTTTCTTGGGCTAATACTATCCACAAAAAGCTTATGGTTGTGATTTAATTTCATTTTTACATGCATACCATGCCGTTCAAACATATCGATAAAAGATTTAGATACCGCATTCTTGAGTTTTCTATCGTACTTAAGCAAGTTACGCAGCTCGTTTATCAATTCAATAAGCGAATACCTTGTACCCGACAGCTTAACCGCATCATTCCCTCCTAAATCGTCTTCAACCCGAGTAAGATAGTTAAAATGAGCTACAAAATTCCTAACATTTCGATAATCATCATACAAGAATAATCGTTTAAGTTTATCTTCAACACCATCTCCGGAAAGGTTCTTACAGTAGTGTGTTCCGTTGGAGTTTTCTTTGAGTAAATTTGAACTATTGCCGATTCCTGTTGCATTATGATCGATATTTTGGGTACTATTCTTAGCTTTGCCCGATCCTTTTATGGAATTTTTAAATTTTGGCAAACCCATATTAAAATCCAGATTGTACAACTGTTCATACTCGGAATCCGATTTACATATATATTGAAAATCCCTCTCAAACAGTGCTGTAAATCCCACCATACGCCCCAGAATCTCGATAACCAAATTGTGCAATTTGTTTAAATGAACCAGATGTAACTTGTTATCGAGCCAATTATACTTGTCAATAACGTTGCACAGAGAATAATACTCTTCAGCTTTTGCACCCATGAATTTTTTTTCAAAACAGGTTCTAGAATTGCTCTTAACCTTTCTGCTTTTTTTATCTTTCTCCTTCGCTTCGCACCACTCTGCGTGAAGCAACTCGCGCTGTTTTACCTTCCCCTCAATTTTCTCCTTCATCTCCTCCCATTCACGATAATCGTCACTCGATACCAGGAACCGATCGTCTTGCAGCATCAATTTATGAAAGAGATCACGCGTGCCATATTTCCGAAAAGTTTCCATCGATGCATGAATCACATTTTCGTCATCATCCACATTTACTCCTTCAGCAAAAAAATGAGAAAGCTTATCGGCATTCACTGTTTTTTGGCTCACAGCATCAGCTGATAAAAGACAAAGCTCAATGATTTCAATTAAGTGTGCCAGTTCATCTGTTCTAACCACCTTGTGATATTTGATCATCTCGTTCCTGATATTACTCAGATAAACGCTATTTAACATTTTACAGAAAACATAAAATGCCACATGTGATCCTTTGCCCGGATCGATTACAGTGCTGACAAGTCTTACGTAATTGCCGATCTCTTCACACAAACTGTTGCGTTCTTTTGCCCGCTCTTTTTCAGTACTACCGGTCAAACAATTTTCGGGAGAATGAACAAATTCAAAAGCCCCATCCTTCAAGAAACTATCAAAACCCTTGACAAACATTTGTAGGATAAACTTCTCAAAGTTAATTCTTTTTGCACCGTTCCCTTCCAACTCTTTCTTATTCTTTTCCATCCGTAGACTACTCTGCAGATATGCCATGTAATCATTTGCCGTTTCATTTTCGCGCATCTGTCGAACCTCACCAAATGCTTGTCTGTCGTCTTTCCCAACCTTCTCCATATGAGACCTATTGACTTCAAGCACCTGCTCGACTGTTTTTCTGAACAAGTCATTTTTATCATTGGTAAAACGGGGCAGAAAGAGATTATTGTAGATCAACTTCATAAAGAAATAACGCGCATTCCAAGCCTCCACATCATCTATATACCTATCTTTATCCTGAAAGGCAGTTAGCCCCATATCATAAAAAAGACGATTCTGGGTAGCATTCTGATAATTAACGCCTGTGCGCATTATGTTTTTAAAGCCTGGAGCAAAAGGAACGACAGACCTGTAAAGGGAGAATTTATACTTCTGAAAGAAAGACACCAGCTTCTCCTTCGGATAATACTCCAGCACCTTACCCGTCATCAATTGAAGCGAAAAAGCTTTGGGAGTATTATATATCTCGTTTTGCAGAGCAGTTGTAAATTTGGTGTCAGTATATGAGCACATGGAATTTTCCCTATATTCAAAATCAGTGATATTATATATATTTTCGATCGCACTTTTATGATAATGCGCAACCCGGTTCCTAATTTCCGAAACAGAATATCGTGCGGCATACAGATGCTTTTCCCATTCAGAGTCATCATCCATATCCTCACGACCAAAACCAAAGAAAAGTGCAAACAAATCGGAATTGCTTTTCCCTTTTTTTAAACTGACTTCAAAGCATCTAAAGCCAAGTAAATCACTTCTCTGGGTAGCATCCACTATATTACGCAAGCAGTTTGCAGCAAAAGCGCATCCTCCCAGCATGTTCAATACAAAACCTTCTGAAGTTTTTAATTCGTTCAGTATGCTGCTTGAAACATTCCTCTCATTCGGAATCAGTTTATCATCAAAACCATGCAGATTAAATTTACCCTCCCGAAGTGCAAGGCCACGCACAGCGTTTATGATCTGATGATGTAAACAACATTTTATGGTATCTGTCTGAAGATAATATTTAATTTCAGCAGTGCTGTTTCTACGCTTCGAACTCTTCACAGGGAAATAATGCTCCATATACTTCACCACCTCTGTGTTGTAAACATACAGTTGATTGTCCGCCCGGTTTATATCATACCCTTCCGCTCTTTTACCAAAAAGCTTTTTCTGATGACTCTGCAGACAAGATTTCAATAGCCTGTGATACTCATTCCCGCTCTTTTCCGTTTGCGGTACTTCCCTCAAAGAGGCCATCAAAGTATCCGTACCAAACTTTTTATGCAACCTTGCCAGATCGATTTCAGCATTCGTAAAATAATCATCCCTCCACTTCATCAATGTCTCCCGACGTCTGCTTATAGGCCCTCCATTTGTCGGGATACAATTATTGATGATCGATTTCTTAAGGAATTTACTTTTGGTCTCAACAAACCAGTTTCTCCAATCTACAAAAGGCTGCATCTCAATTACACTATGCTTTTCAATGGCATTCAGTATGAGTGTTGACAAAAGGAAAGAGACAGAAGCACCATTTTTATTGGTGTAGGTTACCTCTTTTCGGAATTTATGATTCAGAAATATCTCAATCATCTCCCTGGTTAAATATTCCGGGAACTTTATTGCTTTACGGTTCTCATTATATTTAACTGACAGTACATCATCAATAAACTGCAACAAGGAATGATATTCTTTTAATTTTTCAGAGATGTATTTATCTTCAGCATCACCTTTTAGCCCATTCTTTTTAGCCTCATGTTTCAATTCTTTTTTAAAAAACTCCTTCCTTAAAAAA
This sequence comes from Proteiniphilum sp. UBA5463, assembly GCF_002427225.1. NCBI lineage: Bacteria > Pseudomonadati > Bacteroidota > Bacteroidia > Bacteroidales > Dysgonomonadaceae > Proteiniphilum > Proteiniphilum sp. UBA5463. The sequence continues at coordinate 10,963 of NZ_DIQL01000002.1, forward strand.
GTCTTGTTTAGGATACTCAGATGAAAACTCTCCAGTTTCTGCTCAGGAATAATATCCTCCGTTCTATCCCTTTTACCAGCATCCTCCGAATAAATTAATTGACCCTTTACAGGAGAACGATGCATCAGCACTATTCTACCTTTGGTTTCTTCATTTCCCAGAACTTTTACTTTAGAGACTCTCATAATTATGGTATTCTTATTTATTACCAATCAGGCATACAATTTCACTTGTAGCTTGAGTGGATAAATGTTTATATTTCTCACTTTCATCGGGTTCAACAGTAGAGAGACAAAATAAGGCAAATGCGTCATTACCTGTTCATATGTGAAGAGTTTAGGATGCGCATATTATTTTACATACCCAACTTAAATGGTAAACGCATGATCTCAATTTTCAAAATACTGATTATAAAATTCCTTGCTTATACCCGAAGATCGATGATGATCCTCTAATATAATTTCCTATTTTATTGGATACTATTAATCTCTAATCAATTTAGTGTAAAACACTAAATTACCAAAATAATTTAAATTAACCAAATAAATGTGTAAAATTTTAATCACCTTCGTAAGGCTGCCGGGGAGACTGTCTATTGTTCATTAAAGGGTTAATATCCCAACTGTTATAGTTGATTAATACCTCATTATCTTTCTTTTATCGTTTTGATAATTCGTTTAACTGTCACTTTGATCATTTCGGAAAGAATGTTTTCATGTATAAGTTTATAAAAGAGCACCATGATCTGGTCAAATACATCGGACTATTAAATCGCTGACACCAATATGCTAACACAACACATCCTATTCACCAAGGGGAGAGTAGGGGCCGTTCTTCACCTCGAAGATCACGGTCCCGCTTTCCAGTACCTCCAGCGTATCCCATTGACTGACGGGAATATGCACTCCATACACACCTTCAAGCGGATTAACCAAAAACTCGGTGGTAAGCACTCTATCATCATTATAAAAAAGAACCTTTATAACAGTCG
>NZ_DIQL01000002.1:12133-12599 GCF_002427225.1 Proteiniphilum sp. UBA5463
ATGGTCTTCCCCTACAGGTGCAAGAGTACCATGCTGATGCAGCGTAACGTGAGCACTTTGGTTTCGGACGAGGACAAGGCTATATTTTGGTAGGTAAAGGTAGATGTGAAGCAAGTAAAAATTCTTGCAGCTTATCGTGAATGCCCGGTTGTTCTTTAGCGTAATAGATGATAAATTGTAGGAGTTCCTCCCGGGAACACATCCACAAAAGATCGGTCAGTTTCTCCTCAGGCGCTTTTGCTACCTGTCGGATGTCTCTCTGGTATGTTTCCATTGTCCGTACTTGTTTTAACGTTAAGTTAAGTCAAGTATATTTTTAGCGTTCGTCGCATTCCTGCAATCGGTCCAATTTCGTTCTCAGGTATAGGATTTCTTCTCTCAGCCAGGTAATTTCCCGGTCTTTGGCAGCGGTCAGTTCATCCGCTGCTTTTTTGGGAATATAGTCGTGGAAAAAGACCTGCAGGAT
>NZ_DIQL01000022.1:0-6756 GCF_002427225.1 Proteiniphilum sp. UBA5463
GCAGGCGGGAGAGGTGCTAACGAGCCTGATGTGAAAAAATCCAATCAATTTGTAGCAGATTTGGTGGTCCGTTTCGGAGCCGATGAAGATTTTTATGTAGGTGCCCGCTATAACACAATGAAAGCGGATATGGGAGCTGCACAAGGTGAACCCAATCATTACGAAGTGGATATAAATCGCGTAGCCATTGCAGCCGGTTGGTATATGACAAAAAACGTTATGGCTAAAATTGAATATGTAAACCAAAAATACAACGGATTTCCAGCCAGATCCATACAAGACGGTGCAGAGTTCAACGGATTGACTTTGCAGGGATCCATAGCATTTTAAGAACAATAAAAACCAAGCCGGTAAATTGATACCGGTTTGGTTCTTTTTTAAAAAAAATTGACAATGAAAGCTTTATTTACCCTCTTACTTACAGGCATACTGACTACAGGAGTTGTCGTCGCACAGACATCTTCATCAGTAGTTGCTGTAGACGTGAATAAAAACAGCAGTTTATCGATAAACGGCACCTCCAATATTGTTAATTTCACACTAACCCAAAGCAGTGAGAACTTCATTCAAAAAAACATGATCATCACTGCATCACAAAACAATAAAAAACTTTACCTGAGCGAAAACCGGCTAGTTGTACCGGTGAAAAGATTTACTTCAAGCAATAAGATGGCCCTCAGGGATTTTTATAAACTATTGAAATCCGACGAATACCCCACGATGGATATTCAACTCAATCACATAGACTTACCCGAAAACCCAAATTCTAACACAGGCGTGGCTGTTGTTGATGTAACCATTACGGGGGTTACAAAAAAATACCAATTCCCCATTAAAACCGAAAGAAACGGTACGGGCTACATTTTTGACATTGAAAAACACATAAATATTCGTGACTTCGGACTGGAACCTCCCGTGCAAATGATGGGTATGCTTAAGGTAGACGAAATGATCAATATTAACCTGAAAATGATATGCAACATCCAGCCTGCGGAAAGTGCACAATTAAACTTACCCGGCAGTCCAGAATAAGCCGTACACTCATTGTATCAAAACACCCACTTTCTCAATACCCTTAATAGGATTGTCTTTCATTACCTGACGGATACGGACAAGATAAGCACGCGTGGAATCCAGGGCTACAGACGCCTTGTAGGGAACCGACAACTGATAAAGCCCCGCACTACCTTTTCCCAGCCATTTTCCATGAGAATCAGCCAGTGTTATCTCGACAGTGTCGCTAACAAATGTGGTATCTGTTATGTTCTGTTGAACGAGTAACCAGATATTCTGGTAAAGATACTGGTTGTTATTAACAATCTCCAACACGATATCGTATCGTTTATCAGGGTCAACGGTAAGCGAGTCGATTAAAAAATCAGCTGTAGCCTGGTTCCAGTTGCTGTTTTTGATCGAATGAAAACGGTAATAAACCACTCCTTCATCACACGAAGATAAAAAAGCAAAAACAACTAAAAACCCAATAAACAGCTTACTCCTCATTTTGTTTCGGTGGTTTTCCTTTCCTGTTTCTGTTGTCCTGTCTTCCCCTCCTTGGCTTTCTCCTTTTTGAAGTAGTTCCACCCTCCTTTTTATCGAAACGGGTAATGCTCTGATCTCCCAGCAAATCGTTCTGAATGGTTTCTTCTTTTGTTTCACCGGGCTCCGTCTCAGGTGCTAACTTTGAAGGTTTTTTCCCTTTTTTATTCCATTCTATGATTTGAAATGCCCTGTCTTTTGAGATTGTCTCCAGGTTTACCGGATTGTTCTTGTCGGTAGAATACGTGATCTGTCCCGACAAAATATCGGTCTTGAAGTGAAAATAATCACTGTCTTTGGTCTGCAGGACAATCTCACGCGAAGGCAACCTCCTGCTGGCTTCCACATACGCGTCTACTTCATAATTCATACAGCATTTTAATTTTCCACATTGTCCCGCTAGTTTTTGCGGGTTAAAGGAGATATCCTGGTATCGGGCTGCTGAAGTAGATACCGATACAAAGCTTGACATCCAACTGCTACAGCACAACTCACGTCCGCATGGTCCAACTCCCCCTATCCTTCCGGCCTCTTGACGTGCGCCAATTTGCTTCATCTCGATCTTTACCCTGAATTCCGCAGCAAAATCTTTGATTAACTGACGAAAATCCACCCTCTCGTCAGCAATGTAGTAGAAAATGGCCTTACTTCCATCCCCTTGATATTCAACGTCTCCAATTTTCATATTCAAGCCAAGACTCTCAGCTATCTCTCTGGAACGAATCATGGTAGGTTGTTCTTTGGCTTTGGCCAGCTCATACTTTTCCAAATCCGCCGGGCGCACTATCCGATAAATCCGCCTCGGGCCACTATTGCCATCTTCTCGATAGTTGTTTTTACGCATCTGCGCCTCTACAAGCTTTCCGGTAAGTGTTACCGTTCCAATATCGTGACCGGGAGAAGCTTCAACGGCCACAACATCGCCCTTTTTCAAATCGATATTGTTGCTGTTTATGTAATATCCTTTCCGGGTATTTTTAAACTGAACTTCTACCATATTGGTCAGTTCCTGCATTTCGGGAAAGTCGTGCAACCAATCATAAACATGAAGTTTAGTAGAGTGTTTGGGACATCCCTTGCAAGAACCGCTGTTTCGTACAGTTGTTACTCTTTCAGGGACAATGTCCGCTAATTTATCTGATAATTTTTCTCTGTCCATAATACATACATTGATATTGCCTAAAGGCAAACGTTGTTTGACTGCGTGTAATTCAATTACTTATAGCCCGCTTACTTCGTTAGCATTATTCGCTCCGCAGAATATTGAATAACTTATTTTTTTAAAAGCATTGTGCCTTTTAAACATAAATCCAAAAAAATGATCTTGGCATTTCCGTTTTGCTCAATTTGCCGGTAGGCAAGCTGAAACTCATCGTTAAACGATTGGATGTTTCCTTCGTTGATAAAAGGAGCAAAACGTTCACCAAATTCTTTTTCTTCTTCACTGAGATAAATCATATCGGGTTCATTGAAATTGCTTATAAAAAACTCCCGAAACAGTCGCAGGCTATATAGTAAATAGCTTTTCTGCATTTCCCTGCCCATAGAAGCCATTTCACCCGCAACCGATTTTATCGCTTTAATGTTTCTCGATACCGAAGAGCGCATCATTTCCTTAAACAACGAAAAAAAATATTTGTTGTCGTCAGCAGACTGAATGATGCTCACGGCTTTTGAAAAGCTACCATTGGCAATGTGCGCCACGTACTTTGCCTCCTCTTCCTGCAAACCATAAACCGACCGGATGGATGCCACCATTTCGTCCGGCTCGACAGCCCGGATGTTTAACGGCTGGCAACGCGACTGAATAGTGGGCAGCACGTGTTCCAAATCTTCTGAAACCAACAGAAAAATTGTTTTCTCGGGTGGTTCTTCAATCATTTTCAGCAACTTGTTGGCACATGCATCGTGCATTTTTTCAGGCAGCCATACAATCATAATCTTATATGGCGCCTCGTAAACCTTCAGGCTTAGTTTGCGTATAATCTCATCGCTTTCCTTTGAATAAATAATACCCTGTGCATTCTCGGCATTTATGAAGTTGAGCCAATCGTTCAGGTTGAAATAAGCCTGTCCGCTTAAAAACTCACGCCACTCGGGCAAATACTCATCGCTAACTTTCGATTTTACCACTGGAAACACAAAGTGCAGGTCGGGATGCATCAGTTTATCGAATTTGTGACACGATGCACATTTTCCACAGGAATCTTCTACCGCTCTGTCTTCACAGTTCAGGTATCTGGCATAAGCAATGGCCAACGGCAGTTTTCCCACACCTTCCGGACCATGAAACAACCGGGCATGCGGAATAAAGCCGCGCTGCACGGAATCGGTCAGATGTTTTTTAACATCGTGAAGCCCTATGATATTACGAAAATACATGTATCCTCCGTTCTTGATCATACAAAAGTAATGAAAAAGAGCGAAACTGAAAAGCGTGTCAAGAAAACGTTTTGTGCCGTCTTCTATAAGCTTTTTAGTTGTCCGTTAATGGATTGTTGTTTTTTATCCTCATTGTTGAAACTGTTTTAATTTTTGTCATGCCATGGTTTATGCCTTTTTTTGTTTCATGCCTACTTTTTGATGGATTTGGATTTTCAAATTATGCATAATAGCGGATAATTTTGAAGAAATTTAAAATCCAAAACAATTTCTTAACTCAGAATTAAAAAAATGAAGTAATTTTGCGTGATTTTTTGCTTATAAGCTCGCATTGATCAAAAAAATCTGCGCCTGTTCCGCGCCCATTTTCTGAAATTTATAGATACAAAAGAACAATGAATAATTCATTTTTTAGCAAGTTCACCCCAAAGGAACCTAAGTTCTTTCCGCTTTTGAAGGGGATAGTAGAAGTAATAAAATCAGCATCTTATTTAATGTTGGAGTTTGTGGAAAAAGGCAATCACGCTAATGCTGCAGATTACTACAAGAAAATTAAAGAGGAGGAACGCAAAGGGGATACCCTTTCCAACAAAATTTTTGACGAACTGAATGCTACTTTTATCACACCCTTTGATCGTGAAGATATTCATAACCTGGCAACCAAAATGGACGATGTCACAGATTATATCAATAGCGCTGCCAAAAAAGTTTTTTTGTATAATCCCAAAGAGATGCCGGCTGCAGCCAAAGATATGGTCGAACTGATTATTGAAGCATCTGCCCAGATAGAAAAAGCCGTAAATGAATTGGATGTCCTGAAGAAAAGTAGAAAAAGAGTTTCGGATTATTGCCGGGAACTACATCTTATTGAAAACAGGGCTGATGATGTTTATGAACACTTCCTTATCGACTTATTTGAAAATCAAAAAGAGAGCATCGAATTAATAAAAAAGAAAGAAATCATGTTTGAGCTTGAAAAAGCCACCGATGCAGCTGAAGGCGTAGGGAAGATTATAAAAACGATTATCGTAAAATACGCGTAAAGGAGTTATTACCTTGCTGTTTTTCATTCTATTTTATCTTAACTTATAATAATCCGTATGACGTTATTGATCGTTATTATTTCCTTAGCGCTAATTTTTGACTTTATAAATGGTTTTCACGATGCGGCCAACTCCATTGCCACTATCGTTTCCACCAAGGTGCTGACTCCCTTTCAAGCCGTTTTGTGGGCAGCCATGTTTAACTTTGTCGCTTTCTTCATTGCTAAATACCTCATTGGCGGCTTCGGGATTGCCGACACTGTTTCAAAAACCGTGATTGCCGAATTCATCACTCTTCCCATTATTTTTTCCGGGTTAGTGGCAGCTATTACGTGGAATTTACTGACCTGGTGGCTTGGGATTCCTTCGTCGTCTTCGCATACGTTGATTGGAGGATTTGCCGGAGCGGCCATTGCAAAATGGGCCAGTTTTTCGGTCATCAAGGTTTCCGTGATTGTGAAGATTGCTTCCTTTATTTTCATTGCGCCCCTGGTAGGGATGTTGGTAGCCATGATTCTTACCATCGCCTTACAATGGTCTGTAAGGCGTACGAATCCGCACAAGGCAAATACGTGGTTTAAGCATTTCCAGCTCGTATCATCTGCCCTGTTCAGTATCGGCCACGGGCTGAACGACTCTCAAAAAGTAATGGGCATCATCGCCGCCGCATTAATCGCCACCCATATCCAGCACCCTGAAATAGGATTTGGAATTGAGTCCATCAGCGATTTACCCAACTGGGTAGCGTTCTCCTGCTTCTTTGCCATCTCGCTGGGCACGATGTCCGGTGGTTGGAAAATAGTAAAAACTATGGGGACACGTATCACCAAAGTGACTCCTTTTGAAGGAGTTGTTGCGGAAACTGCCGGTGCCCTCACACTGTACCTCACCGAGTTCCTAAAAATTCCCGTAAGTACTACTCACACCATCACGGGTGCAATCATTGGTGTTGGTTCGGTAAAACGCCTATCAGCTGTCCGCTGGGGAGTTACCCGAAAGTTGCTTGTTGCATGGATATTGACCATTCCCGTCAGCGCACTGATTGCCGCCACGGTTTATTTTACGGCGGGAAAATTTCTTTATTTTTAGTTTGTCAATATACCTCCCGGGCCACCCGGTAAATACTTTCAGTTGCACCTAAAGCATAAAAATGGATTCCTGGTACACCCCGCTGCACCAACTCCCTACTTTGCAAAAGGCACCACTCCACTCCTACCTCTACGGCATCGGCATCGGTTTTGCATTTGCGCAGTTCACGCTCCAGGTCTTCGGGAATTTCCGTCCTGAATATCTTGGGAAGGACATTCAGCTGATTTTTTAGATGAATGGGCTTTACACCGGGAACGATGGGAATAGTAATTCCTTCGGCACGGCAACGATCAACAAAATCAAAGTACTTTTGATTATCGAAAAACATTTGCGTCACAAGATAATCAGCACCATTCTGAGCTTTCATTTTAGTATAATAGATCTCTGATTCCATATTGGGCGACTCTTCATGTTTCTCGGGATAACATGCCATCCCATAGGTAAACGGAGTTTCAGGCGCCGGGAACGTGGAACCATCCAAGGCAATCCCGTTGTTAAAATTATTCACCTGCTCCTGTAATCCTGTTGCGTAAGAGTGACAATCCATTTTTCGCTGGTCGACATCCAATTTTTTGGTGTCACCACGCAACAACAACAGGTCAGTAACACCCAGAAATGAAAGATCAATCAACGCATATTCCGTTTCTTCTTTTGAAAAGCCCTGTGAAATAATGTGAGGCACCGCCCGAATACCGTATTTATT
>NZ_DIQL01000005.1:0-6973 GCF_002427225.1 Proteiniphilum sp. UBA5463
CGCCGGAGGTGGAAATACCTCGTTCAAGAACGAAGAGAAAATATGGGTGAAAGCCAGCGGTTCATCACTTGCAACCATCACAGAAGACGGTTTTGCCGTATTGGAACGCTCGCTGCTTGATAAGATATCTGAAAAGCAATACAGCAACAATGCCGCTGAGCGTGAAGAGCAAGTAAAAAATGATCTTGCCGCTGCTACCATAACAAAAGGTAAACGCCCGTCGGTAGAGACCTCTATGCACAATGTGATCGACTATGCATTTGTCGTTCACTTGCATCCCACTGTCGTTAATGGATTAATGTGTGCTGTAAATGCGGGGGCAGGGCTGAAAAATCTTTTCGGAGAAAAAGTGCTTTATGTGGAGTATACCGATCCGGGATATGTCCTGTTCAAAAAAGTGGACGAGAAAATAAGGGAATATCGCCGGAAATTCAGCGAAGAACCGCAAGTGATATGGTTGCAAAACCATGGAATTTTTGTAGCTGCAGATAGTATTGAAGAGATAAAATCAATATATTGTTCAATTATTGCGACACTTGAAAGGGCGGTGAGCAACCCCTTGCCAGTAGGTGAAAGGGAGATATGCAACTACACTGTAGAAGTGCTGCCGGCCATCCGTATGTTGGTTTCTGTGGATGGCCTAAAGACCTTGAAAATACGCATGAACGGATTGGTAGAATACTTTTGTGACACTCCCGGTAACCAGGCAGCCGTTGCCAAGCCTTTTACTCCCGATGCTATTGTTTACTGCAAATCAAACTATCTGTTTTTAAACGATGATACACCCGAACAAGTTGTTGCAAACGCAAAGGAATCGATTCCAGGTTTTGTAAGCAAGTTCGGTTATCTGCCTAAAGTCTTGTTGATAAAAGGTATCGGGCTTGTAGCCGTGGGTGACAATGCCAGGCAATGCGATATCATACTTGATGTATTTGAGGATGCAATGAGGGTCGCCTTTCTCTCACAATCGTTTGGCGGACCTCACCCGCTAATACAGCCCCAGATCGATTTTATCGATAACTGGGAAGTGGAAAATTATCGCCGAAGTATTGCTGTTGGGGCCTCTAAAGGACGTGTTGATAATAAGACCATTGTGATCACAGGAGCAGCCCAGGGCTTTGGAAAAGGAATAGGACGTTATTTGCTGCAGGAGGGTGCAAATATTGTGATTGCCGATCTGAATGAAGAGGCAGGCAGAGTGACAGCAGAAAATTTCAATAGTCTCGCCAATAACAACAGAGCTGTTTTTATAAAGACAAATGTGGTTGAAATTGAGAGCCTGGAGAATCTTATCCATGAAACCATTTGCCTGTTCGGGGGGATAGACTGTTTTATCAGTAATGCCGGTGTTTTGCGTGCAGGCGGCCTGGAGGATATGACGCCTGAAAATTTCGATTTCGTGACCAGCATTAATTATAATGCCTATTTTTATTGCACGAAGGTGGTTAGCAGAATTATGAAATTACAGACTCTGTATGCTTCAGGTGATTATTACGCCGACATAATCCAGATAAACTCTAAATCGGGTCTTCAGGGGAGTAAAGCCAATTTTGCATATGCTGGAGGAAAATTCGGTGGTATCGGACTGACACAATCGTTCGCGCTTGAGCTGGCGCCTTATCGCATAAAAGTGAACTCCGTTTGTCCGGGGAACTTCTATGAAGGCCCTCTCTGGAGCGATCCCGATAATGGGTTGTTTGTACAGTATCTGAGAGCGGGAAAAGTACCAAACGCAAAAACCATCGATGATGTGAAAACGTTTTATCTGTCGAAGGTGCCAATGAAAAAGGGATGTACGCCGGAAGATGTTACCAAAGCAGTGCTCTACCTGATGGATCAGTGTGGTGAGACAGGACAGGCATTGCCTGTTACCGGCGGACAGGTAATGTTGAATTAATAAATAGTAGCAAAATGAAAACAAGAGCAGTACGGCTATATGGAAAGAAAGACCTCCGGCTAGAAGAGTTTGAGTTGCCTCCTGTAAGAGAAGATGAAATTTTAGCCAAAGTGGTTTGCGATTCTCTGTGCATGTCGTCTTACAAGGCATCCTTGCAAGGTGCAGAACACAAACGTATCCCCGATAATGTATCAGAAAACCCAATCATTATCGGACACGAGTTTGCCGGCCAACTGGTGAAGGTGGGTGCTAAATGGACTCACAAGTTCAGGGCAGGAGATAAATTTTCTATTCAGCCGGCCTTGTATTACGAAAACGGGCCTGTTGGTATTCTGAGCGCTCCAGGTTACAGTTACCCATATATTGGAGGTGATGCCACCTACGTGATCATTCCTAATGAGGTGATGGAGAAAAAATGCCTGTTGACGTATCATGGTGAAGGATATTATCCCGCATCGCTTGCTGAGCCGTTATCTTGTGTTATAGGGGCTATGCACGCCAACTATCATACCACACCGGGCAGTTACCAGCACAAGATGGAAATTGTGGATGGTGGAAAGATGGCTATACTGGCGGGTGTGGGGCCAATGGGGCTTGCTGCTATCAATTTCGTGCTACGCCGCGAAGAATTAAAGCCGTCCCTGTTGGTGGTTACTGATATCGACCAGTCACGGCTCAATCGTGCAGCATCTATTTATACCGTTGAGCTTGCTGCTTCACGCGGCATCGATTTGAAATACATCAACACAGGTAAAATCGAGAATCCCGTGGAGGAGTTGAAAGCAATCAGTGGCGGTACAGGTTTCGATGATGTTTTTGTATTTGCTCCTGTAAGGGCGGTTGTTGAGCAAGGCGATGCAATTCTCGGATTTGACGGATGCTTGAATTTTTTTGCCGGTCCCGACAATCCTAATTTCAGTGCAATGTTGAATTTCTACAATGTTCATTATGCCTATACACACATTGCCGGCACAAGCGGTGGAAACAACGATGATATGATTGAAGCGTTGGACATTATGAGCAAAGGGCTTGATCCTGCCGGGCTGGTTACCCATATAGGAGGGTTGAACGCCGTAGCTAATGCCACAAACAACTTGCCTAATGTTGCAGGAGGCAAAAAGCTGATTTATACCCATATAGATATGCCGCTTACTCCTATTTCGGATTTTGCAAAATTAGGCGAAACGGATGATCTTTTTAAAGGATTAGCTGAAATTTGTGAACGGAACAATGGATTGTGGTGTGTGGAAGCAGAAAATTTTTTACTGGCAAAGGCTGGTATATTATTATAAAAAATTAATTATAGCTGAAAGTCCATTTTTGAGACATCATAAAATGTTTTGTCTCGGCTTTCAACTAATAAAATTATGTAAATGAGACAGTTGGATATTAATTTAATGCATCCGGTGGAACAGATTAACGTGATCATCGGAAGAATCTACAGTAGCGGGATGACAACCACTTCGGGTGGCAATATCTCTATCAGGGATAAAAACGGGGACATATGGATAACCCCTTCGGGTGTGGATAAAGGTTCACTTACTGTGAATGATATTATGCAAGTGAAAAAGGACGGGACCGTCATAGGCCTGCACAAACCATCATCGGAGCTCCCTTTTCATAAGGCCATCTATGAGGCAAGACCTGAGATAACGGCGATCATTCACGCTCATCCACCTGCACTTGTAGCCTTCAGTATTGCCGGTATTGTTCCGGACACCAAAATTGTACCGCAAGCACATAATATTTGCGGAGATATCGGTTTTGCTCCCTATGGTACTCCCGGCAGTGAAGATCTGGGTGAAAAGATTGCCTGCGAATTCAGGGATACCCGATATAAGGCGGTGATCATGGAGAATCATGGCGTGGTGTTGGGCGGGACCGATTTGATGGATGCATATCAGCGGTTTGAAACACTTGAGTTCTGTTGTCGCACTATCATTAATGCCAAAAGGCTGGGGCATGCGAATTATCTTACAGATGAACAGGTATTGAAATACGTAAATCATTTACCTTCCAATGTTCCACATTTTATGGATATTGAATACCCTTCCGACGAAAGGGCGTTGAGAACCGAAATGGTGAATATTATCAGGAGAGCTTGTAATCAGGGGCTGATGATATCGACTTATGGAACGGTTTCCGTACGCTGGAGAAATAATGATTTTCTTATCACCCCAAGGAATGTGGCACGGTGGGATATTGTACCAAGTGATATTGTGCAGATAAAAAGTGGTATGGCCGAAGCGGGGAAAACGCCAAGCAGATCGGTTGCATTGCACCAACGTATTTACCAGTTGAATCCGCACATCAACTCCATTATCTGCACACAGCCGGTGAATCTGATGGCACATGCGGTAAGCGGAACAAAATTCGATGTGAGAACTATCCCCGAAAGCTGGATCTTTCTACAGGATGTTCCTTCCATAGCTTTCGGGTTAATTTTTAATGATGTGGACAGCGTGGCAAGAATGTTCAATGAAAACCGTGTAATCCTGGTAGAAAACGACAGTGTATTTGTAACTGGAGACAAACTGCTTAATACCTTCGATTACCTTGAGGTAGCTGAATTCTCTGCTAACTCACTTGTGATGGCCTCTTCGATTGGTTCGTTACAACCGATTGGAGACAAAGAGATAGATGAGTTACGAATCGCGTTCAATGTGAAATAGATTTAAAGTCACTATGTTGTCTTTTTAACAAGGCCTGTTTTTTATATATGCAAATAATCTTTTCCCACAGTAGGGTGCCGGCGTTTAATCTGTCGGCAGAAGAGTATCTTTTCCCGAAACTGGGAGAAGATTTTTTGCTACTGTATATAAACAATCCGAGCATTATTATCGGATCCAATCAGGCGGTGCTCAATGAGGTGGACCAGAATTTCTGTATTGAGCATGGAATACGGGTTGTTCGGCGGTTGTCGGGAGGGGGGGCAGTATATCATGATACCGGGAATCTGAACTACAGTTTTATTATCGATAAAACAGAAGCTCCGCTAAGCCATCGTTTTCTCGATCCTGTGGTGGAGGTATTGCACAGAATGGGCATACCGGCTGAAATCAGAAAGAGAAAAGACCTCTGGCTGGATGGATATAAAGTATCGGGTACGGCGTCTCATGTTTCCAGGGGAAGGGAGCTTCATCATGGCACATTGCTTTATGATACGGATTTGCAGATGCTCAGGAGGTCTCTTGATGCACAAAACAGAAGTCTGATCAAAAAAGCTACAGCATCTGTACCCAGCCCCGTTAAAAATATCAGATCTTTTCTAAATGATAAAACCGGAGTAACAGTGGAACCCGAACAGTTTTTTCAACAATTTGCCCGACAGATGGCTCAACAGTTAGGAGTAAAGGAAATAGGGGCTTTTCAGGAGGAGGAGATAGCAGAGATTGAGGAACTGCAAAAGAACAAGTATACACAGCGTGACTGGAACTACAGGATGTAGTCATTCCGATTTTGAAATTTCTGAAAAGTCAGTACGGCTAATTACTTGACGGTAGCTGGATGTAGCCATTTCGTTTTGAGAGCTTCCTGAGAAAATAATGGTATAAAAAGATTAGAACAGGACCTTTTAGTAGCGTTTAGAACCAATTGGCACACAATGTTACAGTTAAGTCAATATTTTAGAGCCAATTAAATAACCTTCCCTGCCAGGTTTCCCTTTCCAGGAACCGTTTAATAATCTTCTCCCGCACCTCGTAGTTCTTCAGGCCCCAGTCCGGTGCAATTAGCAGCTTCGCGGGCGACTGAGAGGTGAACCGCTCAATGTAGATTTCCGGATTTAACCTTTCAGCGAAATCGACACACATATCTATATACTCCTCCAGCGAAAACAGGTTAAATGATTCAGGGAGTAATCTGAATTCTTTGGCCATAGCTGTCCCTTTTATTATCTGCAGCTGATGCAGTTTCAATGTTGTTAAAGGCAATTTGGAGAGTTCTTCGGCATGGTGCAGGATATCTTCTTCTGTTTCTCCGGGCAGGCCCAGGATCATGTGTGCGCCTGTCGGGATCATTCTTTCTGCCGTTTTACGGATCATTACGGCAGATTCTTCATAGGTATGTTGACGGTTTACCCGTTCCAGTGTTTTATTTAATGTTGACTCCACACCATACTCCAGCATTACAAATATTCTCTTGCGCAGATCCTCAAAATAATCCAACAGCCAGTCAGACATGCAGTCAGGACGTGTACCAACGATTAATCCCACCACATTGGGTGTGGCGAGTGCCTCTTCATATTTCCGAATGAGGCTATCTTTGCTTTCGTAAGTGTTTGTATAGGATTGAAAATAGGCAAGATATTTCATCTCCGGATATTTGTGCGAGAAGAAATCAATGCCATCGGCCATCTGTTCGGTAACGGATTTGTCCGGTTTGCCGTAACCGGGACTAAAACTCTGGTTGTTGCAGTAGGTACATCCGCCGCGTCCCTTGCTGCCATCGCGGTTGGGACATGTGAAGCCGGCATTGATGGATATCTTCTGCACTTTGAATGGGAATCTTGCCGAAAGGAATTCGCCAAAATCTCTATATGGTTTGTCGTTTGAAAACATTTCAGGAAGTTTATTAGCAAAGATACGGAAAAATATATTTGTAGATATAGTCCAGGGAAATGATTAAAAAATCTATTCAACACTCATATATGTTACAATAGCAGCTTAATAATTCAGCTTTTGCTTATCTCAAAAGTATGAACTAATGAGATAAAAAAACTGTCCGGAATCAGTTCCGGACAGTTTTAAAAAATATATTTATTGAAGATGTATTATGCTCCTTTTTCTGCGTCAGCCTTTGGCTCTTCTTTCACCTCGGTATCAGGTGCTTCAGCTTTTGGTTCTTCTTTTTCAGTCTTTGCAGCATCGGCATTAGAGTCCTCATTTTCAGAAACGTTAGCTTCATTGGTTTTGGACTTTCCTTCCGCTTTTACATCATCAGTAGCTGTTTTGTCATCTTTCTTCTCTTCAGCTGCGGGCTTTTCAGTCTTTTCAGCTACGGGCTTTTCAGTCTTTTCAGCTACGGGCTTTTCAGTCTCTTCAGCGGAAGTTTCCGCTTCTGCTTCAGCTTTGGCTT